>NZ_AJQF01000063.1:0-52666 GCF_000261705.1 Bradyrhizobium genomosp. III
CGAAGGAGCTGATCCTCGATCCGTTCTTCGACCATGGCGGCATCGACAAGGGCCTGTTCTGGCATCTCTCCGCCAGTCTCCAGCGCGTCGCCTTCGGCTATTCGCTCTCGGCGATCGCCGGCATCGCGCTCGGCGTGCTGGTGGGGCAGTCGGTCTGGGCGATGCGCGGGCTCGATCCGCTGTTCCAGGTGCTCCGCACCATTCCGCCGCTGGCCTGGCTCCCGCTGTCGCTCGCGGCCTTCCGCGACGGCCAGCCTTCGGCGATCTTCGTCATATTCATCACCTCGATCTGGCCGATCATCATCAATACCGCGGTCGGCATCCGCAACATCCCGCAAGATTATCGCAACGTCGCCGCGGTGGTGCAGCTCAACCCGCTCGAGTTCTTCGCCAAGATCATGATCCCGGCGGCGGCGCCTTACATCTTCACGGGCCTGCGCATCGGCATCGGGCTGTCCTGGCTCGCCATCATCGCCGCGGAAATGCTGATCGGCGGCGTCGGCATTGGCTTCTTCATCTGGGACGCATGGAACTCCTCGCATATCAGCGAGATCATCCTGGCGCTGTTCTATGTCGGCATCGTCGGCTTCGTGCTGGACCGCCTGATCGCGGGTCTCGGCAAGTTCGTCACCCGCGGCACCGCGCTGAACTGAGAGGAGAGGGCACATGACCGCTTATCTGAAGCTCGACCACATCGACAAGGTCTTTACCCGCGGTGCCGCCACCACGGAGGTGCTGAAGGAGATCAATCTCACGATCGAGAAGGGTCAATACGTCTCGATCATCGGCCATTCCGGCTGCGGTAAGTCGACCCTGCTCAACATCATCGCGGGGCTGACCAACGCCACCACCGGCGGGGTGCTGCTGGAAAACCGCGAGGTCAACTCGCCGGGGCCGGACCGCGCCGTGGTGTTCCAGAACCACAGCCTGTTGCCGTGGCTGACCGTCTACGAGAACGTCAGGCTCGGCGTCGACAAGGTCTTTGCCAGGACCAAGTCCCGCGCCGAGCGCGACGCCTGGGTCATGCACAATCTCAATCTCGTGCAGATGGCCCATGCCAAGGACAAGCGTCCTTCCGAAATCTCCGGCGGCATGAAACAGCGCGTCGGCATTGCGCGGGCGCTGGCGATGGAGCCGAAGGTGCTGCTGCTGGATGAGCCGTTCGGCGCGCTCGACGCGCTGACCCGCGCTCACTTGCAGGACTCGGTGATGGCGCTGCATCAGAAGCTCGGCAACACCATTTTAATGATCACTCACGACGTCGACGAGGCCGTGCTGCTGTCCGACCGCATCGTGATGATGACCAATGGGCCGAGCGCGCGGATCGGCGAGGTGCTGGAGGTGCCGCTGGTGCGCCCGCGCAAGCGGCTCGAGCTGGCCACCAACACCACCTATCTGAAGTGCCGCCAGCGCGTGCTCGAATTCCTCTACGAGCGTCATCGCTTCGTCGAGGCCGCGTAACGAAGAGTTAACGCAAGCGGATGCCTGCGCACAAATAATCGACATCTAGCTCAATCCTTGTGCGTCGCACAAGGATTGAGCGAATCGCAAATTTAGCGTGCGGAAAAGCCCTGCCAGAATTTCTGGCAATGCGAATAACGTCCTGAAATCCCTGTATTTCCAGTGTGCGCGCAACTGGCACGGAAATTGAAATGTCTTTGCGCGACGCCAACGACGACGTCCCTCAACATCATCAATCAGCATCGTGAACTCGCCACCGGGGTGAAGCCTCGGAGCGCGCCTCCATGTGAGGCGGAGCCTGCAACGACGCAGCGGTGAGCCTGGAAGGGATACTCAATGACGAAGAATCCTACTTGGATTTCAGACTGGCGCCCCGAAGATGAGGCGTTCTGGAATGCGACCGGCAAGACGATCGCGCGACGCAACCTGATCTGGTCGATCGTGGCCGAGCATATCGGCTTCTCGGTCTGGCTGATCTGGAGCATCGTCACTACCAAGCTGCCGCAGGCAGGCTTTCACTACACCACCGACCAGCTGTTTCAGCTCATCGCTGTGCCGGGGCTCATCGGCGCCCTGATACGCTTTCCCTATACGTTCGCGGTCACGACGTTCGGCGGCCGCAACTGGACCATCTTCAGCGCGGCGATCCTGTTCATCCCGACCTTGTCGCTTGCCTATTTCGTGAGCCAGCCTGATACGCCGTTCTGGCTGATGCTGCTGATCGCCTCGACCGCAGGTCTCGGCGGCGGCAATTTCGCCTCCAGCATGACCAACATCTCCTTCTTCTTCCCTGACCGGATGAAGGGCTGGGCGCTCGGCTTGAATGCAGCCGGCGGCAATATCGGCGTCTCCAGCGTGCAGCTGCTGACCCCGATCCTGATGACGCTCGCCGTCTTCAACCTGTTCCAGGCAACCCCCGTCGACGGCATCTTCCTGCAGAATGCTGGCCTGATGTGGGTGCTGCCGATCGCGATCGCGGTGTTCGGTGCCGTGTTCTTCATGAACAATCTGACTACGGCGAAGTCGTCGGTGAAGAACCAGCTTGCGATCGTCAAGCGCAAGCACACCTGGATCATGGCGTATCTCTACATCGGTACGTTCGGCTCCTTCATCGGCTATTCGGCTGCGTTTCCGCTGCTGATCAAGACCCAGTTCCCGCAAATCACGATTGCGATCGCGTTCCTGGGGCCGCTGGTCGGCTCGCTGTCGCGTCCGCTCGGCGGCTGGCTCGCCGACAAGATCGGTGGCTCCATCATCACCTTCTGGAACTTCATCGCGATGGCAGGCGCAACGGTGGGCGTGCTCTACTTCGTCGGGCAAAAGGATTTCATCGGCTTCCTGTCGATGTTCCTGATCCTGTTCGTGACGACGGGCATCGGCAACGGGTCGACCTATCGCATGATCCCCTCGATCTTCCGCGAAGAGAACCTGTTCAGGGTGCGCGGCAAGGGCGAGGCGGCGCGTGCGCTCGCACTGAATACGGCGAGCATCGAGAGCGGTGCAGCGGTCGGCTTCATCGGCGCGATCGGTGCCGTCGGCGGTTACCTGATCCCGACCGGTTTCGGCAAGTCGATCGCCCTGACCGGCGGCCCGCAGCTCGCGCTCGCGATCTATCTCGCCTTCTACGCCAGCTGCCTCGGCTTGACCTGGTGGTTCTACCTGCGTCGCGGCCCGCAGGGTGAGGGCGCCTCAAGCCTCGCCGAGGCGCGGGTCTGACACTTGGCACGAATGTCGCTTCTCCCCGTACGCGGGGAGAAGACTCTCTGATGACGTTTGACCCATGAACCTTGTTCGCAACGAAGCGCACCAAGGCAAACCGAAACAGACAGGAGAACCACATGACGCCCGAACAGATCACTCTCATCCAGCAGAGCTTCGCCAAGGTCGCGCCAATTTCGGAAGCTGCCTCCGTGTTGTTCTACGACCGCCTGTTCGAGGTGGCGCCGTCCGTGCGCGCGATGTTCCCTGAGGATATGACCGAGCAGCGCAAGAAGCTGATGGGGATGCTCGCCGCCGTCGTCAGCGGCCTGTCGAACCTGGAGACGATTCTTCCCGCGGCCTCCGCGCTCGCCAAGCGTCACGTCGCTTACGGCGCCACGGCCGAGCACTATCCCGTGGTCGGTGCGACCTTGCTGTGGACCCTGGAGAAGGGTCTTGGCGAGGCCTGGACGCCCGAATTGGCAAAGGCCTGGACCGACGCCTACGGCGTTCTGTCCGGCTTCATGATGTCCGAGGCCTACGGCGCGCAAGCGCAGGCCGCTGAATAGGAGATGCCTCGTGAGTGAACCGCTGGTCATCGTCGGTAACGGTATGGCGGCCGCGCGTCTGGTCGACGAGCTCGCCAAGACCTCGCTCGGCCGCTACGCGGTCGCGGTGATCGGCGAAGAGCCGCGGCTCGCTTACAATCGCGTGCTGCTCTCCTCCGTGCTGGCCGGCGAGACCGGCTCGCACGAGATCGAGCTGCGGCCGGCCGACTGGTGGCGCCATCGTGGCGTCACGGTCCGCTATGGCTATCGCGTCACCGAGATCGACACCGGCCGCCGCGAGCTCAAGATCGAGGGCGAGGAGAGCATGGAGTATTCCAAGCTCGTGCTCGCCACCGGATCGACGCCGCTGCGGCTCAATTTGCCGGGCGCCGATCTCGCCGGCGTGCACACTTTTCGCGATACGCGCGACGTCGACCTTTTGCTGACGCTGGCCGCTGCGAAGAAGCGTGTCGTCGTGGTTGGCGGTGGCCTGCTCGGACTTGAGGCAGCCTACGGCCTTGCCAAGGCCGGCGCGCCGGTAACGCTGCTGCATCTGATGGACCGGCTGATGGAGCGTCAGCTCGATGGGCCGGCCGCCGACCTGCTCAAGATGCTGGTCGAGCGCAAGGGCATCCGCATCCTGCTCAGTGCCTCGACCGCCCGCATCCATGGCGATGGCCATGTCGAGGCCGTCGAGCTTGCCGATGGCAGCCGCATCGAGGCCGACGCGGTGATCTTCGCCGCCGGCATCAAGCCGAACGTGGCGCTTGCCAAAGACGCCGGCATCGCGGTCAACCGCGGCATCGTCGTCAACGATTTGATGCAGACGGCATCGCCCGACATCTTCGCGCTCGGCGAATGCGCCGAGCATCGCGGCACCTGCTATGGCCTGGTCGAGCCCGCCTATGAGCAGGCGCGGGTGCTGGCACGGCATCTGGCCGGCCGGCCCGCCGCCTACCAGGGCAGCGTGGTCTCGACCAATTTGAAGGTCTCCGGCGTCAGCGTGTTCTCCGCCGGCGACTTCATGGGCGGGGAGGGCAGCGAGAGCCTGGTGCTGACCGACCGCAGGCGCGGCACCTACAAGAAGCTCGTGATCGCCGACGGCCGGCTCACCGGCGCGGTGCTGATCGGCGATACCGTCGATGCGCTCTGGTATCTCGAGCTGATCCGCAATCGCGACAAGGTGGCGGCGATCCGGACCGACATGATGTTTGGTCGCGCGTTCGCGCGTTCTCCCAAGGCGGCTTGATAGAGCCGGCGTGACAGGGCAGCTTGATATGACGGTGATCGATCCCACGCTTCGT
The DNA here is from genome assembly GCF_000261705.1 of Bradyrhizobium genomosp. III. Classification (NCBI taxonomy): domain Bacteria; kingdom Pseudomonadati; phylum Pseudomonadota; class Alphaproteobacteria; order Hyphomicrobiales; family Nitrobacteraceae; genus Bradyrhizobium; species Bradyrhizobium genomosp. III. The sequence goes on from NZ_AJQF01000063.1 coordinate 5,012, forward strand.
GCCACCAAGACGACCTGTCCCTATTGCGGCGTCGGCTGCGGCGTGCAGGCGACGCCGGACGGCATGGGCGGGGCGGCGATCGCTGGCGATCCTGACCATCCCGCCAATTTCGGCCGACTGTGCTCGAAAGGCTCAGCGCTCGGCGAGACCGTTGGCCTCGAAAGCCGTCTGCTCTATCCGATGATCCGCTGCAAGGGCGTGCTCGAGCGCGTCGCCTGGAGCGATGCGCTCGATCATGTCGCCCATCGCATGCAGCACATCGTGGCGCGAGATGGCGCCGATGCGGTCGCGTTCTATCTGTCCGGCCAGCTCCTCACCGAGGATTATTACGTCGCCAACAAGCTGATGAAGGGCTTTGTCGGCACGGCGAATGTCGATACCAACTCGCGGCTCTGCATGTCGTCCTCGGTCGCCGGCCATCGCCGCGCCTTTGGCGCCGACACAGTCCCCGGCTGCTACGAGGATCTCGATCAGGCCGATCTGCTGGTGTTCGTCGGCTCGAACGCGGCCTGGTGCCATCCGGTGCTGTTCCAGCGCATGCTGAAGAACCGCGGGGAGCGTGGCGCGCGCATGATCGTGATCGATCCGCGCCGCACCGACACTGCAAGCGATGTCGATCTGTTCCTCGGTCTCAAGCCCGGCACCGATACCGCGCTGTTCTCCGGCCTGTTTGTCCATCTCGCCGACAGCGGCGCGCTGGACCAGGACTACATCGCGCAGAACACGAGCGGTTTCGACGATGCCTTGGCGCGTGCGCGCAGCATCGCCGGCAGCGTCACTGCGACGGCGCTCGCGACGGGCCTCTCGGAGCAGGATGTCGCCACCTTCTTCAAGATGTTCCGCGACACGGACCGCGTCGTCACGCTGTATTCGCAGGGCGTCAACCAGTCGGCACAGGGCACCGACAAGGTCAACGCGATCCTGAACTGCCACCTCGCGACGGGACGCATCGGCAAGCCCGGCGCCTCGCCGTTCTCGCTCACCGGCCAGCCCAACGCGATGGGCGGCCGCGAGGTCGGCGGTCTCGCCAATATGCTTGCCGCGCATATGGGCTTCACGCCGCCCGACATCGATCGTGTCAGGCGGTTCTGGAAGGCGCCGCGCATCGCCACCCATGAGGGGTTGAAGGCGGTGCAGCTGTTCGAGGCCATCCATCGCGGCGAGGTCAAGGCGCTCTGGGTGATGGGCACCAATCCCGCGGTGTCGCTGCCCGATGCGGACTTCGTGCGCGAGGCGTTGAAGAAGCTCGAGCTGTTCGTGGTGTCCGAGAACGTGCTCTCCAACGACACGGTCGATGCCGGTCCGCATGTGCTGCTGCCGGCGCTCGCCTGGGGCGAGAAGTCGGGCACCGTGACCAATTCCGAGCGCCGCATCTCGCGCCAGCGCTCGTTCCTGCCGGCGCCGGGCGAGGCGCGCCCCGATTGGTGGATCCTCAGCGAGACCGCCAAGCGCCTCGGCTTCGGCGACAGCTTCAACTACAAATCCGCCGCCGAGATCTTCCGAGAGCACGCCGCGCTCTCGGCGTTCGAGAACGAGGGCAGCCGCGATTTCGATATCGGCGCGCTGACTTCGCTGTCCGACGACGCCTTCGACGCCTTGAAGCCGGTGCAGTGGCCGGTGCGCGAAGGCGAGACGTCCAGCGAGCGCTTCTTTGCAAAGGGCGGCTTCTTCACCAATGACGGCAAGGGCCGCTTCGTTGCGCCGGAGGTACCGTCGCTGCGCGGCGAGACCGGTGCCTCGCGCCCCCTCAGGCTCAACACCGGACGCATCCGCGACCAATGGCACACCATGACGCGCACGGGGCTCAGCCAGCGCCTGGGCGCGCATCTGCCGGAGCCCTTCGTCGAGATCCATCCTGATGATGCCGGCAAATACGGCATCGTTCACGACGGCTTTGCCCGCGTGAGCACCGACTACGGTCAGTGCATCCTGAAGGTCGTCGTCAGTGACGGCACTCAGCGTGGCACATTGTTCGCGCCGATCCATTGGAGCGCAATGAATGCCTCGCATGGCCGCGTCGGAGCGCTGGTGCAGTCCTTCACCGATCCGTTCTCGGGGCAGCCGGAATCCAAGGCGACGCCGGCCGCGATCGCGCCTTACGAATTCGTCTTCCGCGGCTTTGCGCTGTCGCGGAAGCAGCTCGATCTGCCGCCGAACCTGTTGTGGACCCGCGTCACGGTCACCGGCGGCTTTGGCTATCTCTTTGCCGACAACGCCGACCTCTCGCGTTGGCCGGCCTGGCTCGAGAGCGTCGCCGGCGAGGACGTCGCCGACTATCGCGACTTCGGCGGCGGGGTCTATCGTGCGGCGTCGTTCGCGGGCGATCGCATCGAGACCTGCCTGTTCGTCGGCCCTGGGCATGATGCGGGCGACTGGGAGGTGGTGAAGAGCCTGTTCGTGGCCGACCTCGTCACCGACGATCAGCGCCGCATGCTGCTGTCAGGCAAGTCCGGCGAAGGCGCCGCCTCGACCGGGCCGGTCGTCTGCGCCTGCTTCGGCGTCGGCCGCGGCACCATCTGCGAGACCATCGCGGCCGGCGCGCGCTCGGCTGCCGAGATCGGCGCCAAGCTCAAGGCCGGCACCAATTGCGGCTCCTGCATTCCGGAACTGAAGCGCCTGATCGCAGCGACGGACACGGCGCCGGTGAAGCAGGCGAAGGTCGCGGGCGCGGTGGGGTAGGCCTCGTGCCTCGGACGCAGCGCAGCGCGTAGCGGTGCGCTGCAGAGCCGGGGCCATCTAGCAGCGAGTGTTTGGCCTTTCTGGGTCCCGGCTCTGCGCAGCAGCGTTTCACGCTGCAGCGCGTCCGGGACGCGAGGGTGGCGTGGACGCGGCCATTCCCGGCCCAATCGACGGGCCCTCGATTGTGCCCTATGGTGCCGCGTGCTCCCCCTCAACACGTCCAAAAACAACAATGATGTACCTGGAAACGCCGCCGCGCCTGATCGAGACGAGGCTTTTCTCCGCGATGCCCGAAAAGTTCCGCCGCAAGGGCGTGCGGACCGATTGGGCTGATGCCAACCGGCCGAATGTGCCGACCGACAGCTTCATCGAAGGACCGTCTTTCGACAGCGACGGCAATCTCTACATCGTCGACATTCCCTTCGGCCGCATCTTTCGCATCGCGCCTGATGGCGAATGGTCGCTCGTGATCGAATATGAGGGTTGGCCGAACGGACTGAAGATCGCATCTGATGGGCGCATCCTGGTGGCCGACTACAGGCACGGCATCATGGAGCTCGACCCCAACGCCGGTCGCATCAAGCCCGTCCTGACCGCGCGCAATTCAGAATCTTTCCGCGGTTGCAACGACCTGCATCTTGCTTCCAACGGCGACATCTATTTCACCGATCAGGGCCAGACCGGCCTGCACGACCCCAGCGGTCGCGTGTATCGTCTCGCATCGAATGGCCGGCTCGATTGCCTGATCGACACCGGTATCAGCCCGAATGGCCTGGTGCTCGACCCAACAGAAACCGTGCTGTTCGTCGCGATGACGCGCGACAACGCGGTGTGGCGGTTTCCGTTCATGAAGGACGGCAGTGTGTCCAAGGTCGGCCGCTTCTGCTCGCTGTTCGGCACCAGCGGTCCCGATGGCTTGACCATGGACGCCAGGGGTCGCCTGTTCGTCGGCCATGCTTCGCTCGGCCACGTCTTCGTGTTCGCGCCGAACGGCGAATTGCTTGCGCGGATCAAGTCGTGCGAGGGGCCGAATTGCACCAATGTGGCGATCGGTGGCGAAAGCGGGAATCGGCTCTATATCACGGAGTCGTCGACTGGCAGCGTGCTGGTTGCGGATATCGGCGGACTGTGAGCTCTAACATGAACACAAAATTCTTCGGCAAAGCCGGCGCCAAAGTCTCCGTCATCGGGCAGGGCACCTGGTATCTCGACCATGGCGACCGCAAGCGCGCGATTGCGGCGCTTCAGCGCGGGCTCGATCTCGGCATGACCCACATCGACACCGCCGAGATGTATGGCGATGCCGAGCTCGTCATTGCCGATGCGATCACGGGCCGCCGTGATGAAGTGTTCCTCGTCTCCAAGGTGTTGCCGAGCAACGCGTCGCGCCGCGGCACCATCACCGCCTGCGAGCGCTCGCTGAAGCGGCTGAAGACCGATCATCTCGATTGCTATCTCCTGCACTGGCGCGGTTCCTATCCGCTCGAAGACACCGTCGCCGCGTTCGAGGAGCTGGTGAAATCAGGCAAGATCAAATCCTGGGGCGTGTCCAATTTCGATGCCGATGATCTCGACGAAATTCTCGACGTCGCGGGCGAAGGTCGTATCGCCTGCAATCAGGTGCTCTATCATCTGAAGGAACGCGCGATCGAGCATGCGGTGATCCCGTGGTGCGAGCAGCATGGCGTCGCCGTCGTCGCCTACTCGCCGTTCGGTCACGACGATTTTCCGGATGCGCGCAGCAAGGGCGGTGCCGTGCTGGAGCGCATCGCAGAGGCGCGTCGCGTGACGCCGCGTCAGGTCGCGCTCAGCTTCCTCACCCGTGCGACTACGGTGTTCGCGATTCCGAAGGCCTCGTCCCCCGAACATGCCGGCGAGAATGCGGCGGCCGGTGATCTCGCGCTAACGAAAGACGAGATTACGGCGCTCGATGCGGCGTTTCCGCGCGGGCCGAAGCCGCGCAGCCTGCCCATGCTGTAATGCACAAACGCCCATTATTAACGGAGCATTGACGCGCGCGGCGGCCTGCGCATATCGGCATCCTGTTTTCGGAAGTTGTGAACGCGGCGCATTTGTCGTTTTTTACCACCGTTCTCGATTCGCATTTTCCCGGGTTCCAGCCGTGACACCGCCGCCCGCCGCAGCCGCAAGGCTCGACAGTATCCCCATGCCCGTGCCGGAGAAGAAGCAGACGGCTCGCCGCGCGCCCGCGCGTGTCGACCATCCCTTCAAGGGCATTGCGCTGGTGCTGCTGTCGACGATCTTCCTCGGCTGCTCCGACGTCACCGCGAAATATCTGTCGACCAGCCTGCCGTCGATCGAGATCACCTGGATCCGCTTCGTCACGTTCGCGCTGATGTTCACGCCGGTGATGCTGCCGGGCTCTCCGCTCCATGCGATGCGCACCGAGCGGCTCGGCCTGCAACTGATGCGCGGTGCCGCGCTGCTCGGCTCCTCGCTGTTCTTCATCACCGGCCTGCGCTTCCTTCCCATCGCGGAAGCCTCCGCGACGGGCTTCGTCTCGCCGCTGTTCGTCACTGCGCTCTCGATCGTCTTCCTCAGCGAGACGGTGGGCATGCGACGCTGGATCGCGACCGCGATCGGCCTGACGGGCGTGCTGATCATCCTGCGGCCGGGCTCGAGCGCGTTTCACGCCGCCGCGTTCTTCCCGATCGTCTCTGCGTTCTGCTGGGCCGCCGCGCTGATCCTGACGCGGATGATGAGCGGGCGTGAAGCCGTGCTCACCACGATGGCGTATTCTGCGCTCACGGGCGTTGCGATCCTTTCCGTGATGGTGCCGTTCGTCTGGGTCACGCCGAGCTGGACCGCGATCGGGCTCGGCATCGTGATCGGCGTCGCCTCCACCGTCGGCCAGTGGATCATCGTGCTGGCCTATCGCTATGGCGATGCCTCGGTGCTGGCGCCGTTCTCCTACACGCAGCTGCTGTGGGTCAGCATTCTCGGCTTCTTCATCTTCGGCGAGGTCCCCGATCTCTGGACGGTCGTCGGCGCGGCCTTCATCGTCGCCAGCGGCCTCTACATCGCTCATCGCGAGCGTATCCGCCGCGCCCAGTTGCTGGTGCTGGAAGAGCGTTCCCCGAACCCCTGACGCAAGTTCGTGCGCCCTGTTACGTGCTATCAACGGCTCCAACAATGCGGGAGGAGCCGGATGCGCGCTGCGATTTTCAGGAACGGTGAGATTGTCGTCGACAAGATGGCCGATCCGAAGCCGGGCCCGGCCAGGTGCTGGTCAAGACGCTCGCCTGCGGCATCTGCGGCTCCGACCTGCATGCGCGCCAGCATGCGCCGCGGATGGTGGAGATGGCCAGGAAGACCGGTCGCACGCCGATGGATCTGTCGCGTGACGTCGTGTTCGGTCACGAATTCTGCTGCGAGATCATCGATTACGCCCCCGGCACGGAACGCAAGTTCAAACCGGGGACGCATGTCTGCTCGCTGCCCGCGCTGGTGACGCCGGAGGGCATCAAGGGGATCGGCTACTCCAACGACTTCGTCGGTGGCTATGCGGAGCAGATGGTCTTGAGCGAGCCGCTCCTGCTCGAAGTGCCCAACGGTCTTGCGCCGGAACATGCGGCCTTGACCGAGCCGCTCGCAGTCGGCGTTCACGCCGTGGCGAAAGCCAACATCCGGGGCGGCGAGGTGCCGCTCGTCATCGGTTGCGGCCCTGTCGGGCTCGCGGTGATCGCGGCGCTGAAGATCAAGGGGCTGCACCCCATCGTCGCCGCCGACTATTCGCCGGCGCGCCGCGCGCTCGCGGCAAAGCTCGGCGCCGACATCGTCGTCGATCCCAGGGTGTCGCAGCCCTATGCGACCTGGGCCGAGCACGCGCAGATGTCGGACGCCGAGAAGGCGGCGAGGCCACCGTTCCAGGCCATGCTGCCGGCGCTGAAGCCCGCGATCATCTTCGAATGCGTCGGCGTGCCCGGACTGCTGCAGCAGGTGTTCGAAGGCGCGCCGCGCGATGCAAGGATCGTTGTGGTCGGCGTCTGCATGGAGACCGACAAGAGCGAACCCATGCTCGGCATCATGAAGGAGCTCAACGTCCAATACGTGCTCGGTTATACGCCGGACGAATTCGCAGGCTCACTTCGGCTGATCGCGGAAGGGCAGGTGGATGCGGCGGCGATGGTCACGGCCGAGGTCGGCATCGACGGCGTCGCCAAGGCCTTCGCCGATCTCGCCAATCCTGAAGCCCACACCAAGATCATCGTGCAGCCGTGGCGATGACGGTACTGCGTAGGGTGGGCAAAGACGCAGAGCGCCGTGCCCACCATGCATCCGCGTTCCTGGTGAGATTGGTGGGCACGCTTCCGCCGTCGCTCTTCGAGCTATGGCGGACAAGCCGCTTTACTCACCCTACGAAACCTCTGTCAATACTTCGCCGGCACGTACATCTCCGGCGGGACCGGCCCGCGGTGGTAATCGGGGTTCCGCACGCGCGCCGGCAGCACCACCGGGACCCGCGCGACCTCCTGGTATGGCATCTGGCTCAGCAGATGCGCGATGCAGTTCAGCGGCGCGCGCTTCTTGTCGACGGCATCGACGATCCACCACGGTGAATCCGGAAGGTGCGTATGCTCCAGCATGGTCTCCTTGGCCTTGGTGTAGAGCTCCCAGCGGCTGCGGGCCTCGACGTCCATCGGGCTCAGCTTCCACTGCTTCAAGGGGTCCTTGATGCGCATGGTGAAGCGGAACTGCTGCTCGTCGTCGGTGATCGAGAACCAGTATTTGACCAAAATGATGCCGGAGCGGATCAGCATCCGCTCGAACTCCGGCACCGTCTGGAAGAACTCCTGGTATTGCTCGTCGGTGCAAAAGCCCATCACGCGCTCGACGCCGGCGCGGTTGTACCAGCTGCGATCGAACAGCACGATCTCGCCGCCGGCCGGCAGATGGGACACGTAGCGCTGAAAATACCATTGCGTGCGCTCGCGCTCGCTCGGTGCTGGCAGCGCGGCGACGCGGCAGATGCGCGGATTGAGGCGCTGGGTGATGCGCTTGATCACGCCGCCCTTGCCGGCGGAGTCGCGGCCCTCGAACAGCACCACGACCTTCTTCTTCTCGCTCTGGACCCAGTCCTGGAGCTTGACCAGTTCGCCCTGGAGCCGCAGCAACTCCCGGAAATAGAGCTTGCGGTCGACCGCCGGGCCCAGCGTATCGGTCTCCTCCAGGAGCTCGTCGAGACGCGCATCGTCGAGCTCCATCTCCAGCTCTTCGTCGAGATCGTCGGTCATTTCCCGAATAATGCGCTCGCGTTTGGCCATTTCAGGGGTGCGGTCGGATGCGGTCATGGGTCCTTCTCTCGGCTCGGGTGCCAGTCGCCGAGGACCATCGGTGGCGTCTATTGCACCCATGTGACAGCCGCCGCTATCACACCGGCAGAGCGATCGAATACTTCACCTGGCTCAGCGCAAAGCTCGACTCGATCGAGGCGATGCCGTCGAGCCGGGTCAGCTTGGTCTTGAGGAAGGTCTCGTAGGAGGCGAGGTCGGCTGCGACGACGCGAAGCAGGTAATCGCGGTTGCCGGTCATCAGATAACACTCCAGCACCTCGTCCCATTTCGAGATCGCGCGCGCGAAGCGGTTGAGATCCTCCTCCTTCTGCCGCGCCAGCTTGATCGAGATGAAGACGCTGACATGCAGGCCGAGCGCCTTCTGGTCCACGGTCGCAACGTAGCGGCTGATGACGCCGCGCTCCTCCAGCAGCTTGACCCGGCGATGGCAGGGCGAGACCGAGAGGCCGACCTTGTCGGCGAGTTCCTGCATGGTCAGCCGGCTGTCTGCCTGAAGCAATGCGAGGATCTTTCGGTCGATGGCGTCTAGCTCTGGCATTGGGATAAAACCTGCATATTTTGGGTAGTTATTAGTATGATATCCCAATATCATCAGGTATTGCGCGAAAAATTGAGAAGTTTGGCGCCCCTCGCAGGCGTATCATCGCCCCACCTGTTTTCCGGGAGCCTTTGCCATGCCCGTCGATACCGCCCGCCTCGACACCTTGACCGCGCTTAGCCGCAAGGCGCTGTGGCTGTCGTCCTGGACCATCCACCACGCCAACCACATCCGCCCCAATGCCGACGGGTTGAAGGTCGGGGGACATCAGGCCTCGTCCGCCTCGCTCGCGACCATCATGTCGGCGCTGTATTTCCACGTGCTGCGTCCCGAGGACCGCGTGGCGGTGAAGCCGCATGCGAGCCCGGTGTTCCACGCCATCCAGTATCTGTTCGGCCGGCAGAGCCGCGAGAAGCTGGAGAACTTTCGCGGCTTCAAGGGCGCGCAGTCCTATCCCTCGCGCACCAAGGACGTCGACGACGTCGATTTCTCCACCGGCTCGGTCGGCCTCGGCGTCGCGCAGACGCTGTTCGCCTCGCTGGTGCAGGATTACGTCAAGGCGCATGGCTGGATGAAGGATCGCCGCGAAGGGCGGATGATTGCGCTGGTCGGCGACGCCGAGATGGACGAGGGCAACATCTGGGAGGCGCTTGCCGAAGGCTGGAAGCACGGCCTGCGCAACACCTGGTGGGTGGTCGACTACAACCGCCAGTCGCTCGATGCCGTCGTGCGCGAAGGGCTCTGGGAAAAGTTCGAGACCATGTTCCGCAATTTCGGCTGGGACGTCGTCATCGTGAAATACGGTCGCCTGATGCGCGAGGCCTTCGCCGAGCCCGGCGGCGAGGCGCTTAAAGCTTGGATCGACAATTGCCCGAACGCGCTTTACGCCGCGCTCTGCTTCCAGGGCGGCGCCGCGTTCCGAAAGCATCTGCACGACGAGATCGGCGACCAGGGGCCGATCACGAAACTGATCGACAGCCGCAGTGACGAGGAATTGCTGGCGCTGATGTCGAACCTCGGCGGCCACGACATGGCGAGCATGCTGGACGCCTTCGAATCCATCGATCACGATCGCCCGGTCTGCTTCATCGCCTACACCATCAAGGGCGTCGGCCTGCCGTTCCAGGGCCACAAGGATAATCACGCCGGCCTGATGACGGTCGCGCAGATGGAGAAATATCGCGACAGCCAGAACATCCGGCCCGGGCATGAATGGGAGAAGTATGAAGGCCTCGCGCAATCCGCCGCCGAGCTCGATGCCTTCCTCGCGCGCGTGCCGTTCAACCAGGACGGCCGCCGCCTGACCGCACCGGTCGTCGAGGTGCCCCAGCAGCTCGCCTTCAAGCCGTCGCCGCAGATGTCGACCCAGCAGGGCTTTGGTCTCGTCTTGAACGAGATCGCGCGCAGCGACGGCGAATTGGCGAGGCGCATCGTCACGACCTCGCCCGACGTCACGGTCTCGACCAATCTCGGTCCGTGGGTGAATCGCCGCGGCCTGTTCGCGCGCGCCGAAAAGGCGGATTTATTCCGCAGCGAGAAAATTCCCTCCACCTTCAACTGGGACTTTTCGCCCAAGGGCCAGCATCTCGAGCTTGGGATTGCCGAGATGAACCTCTTCATCATGCTCTCGGCGCTCGGGCTGTCGCACCAGATCAACGGCGAGCGGCTGCTGCCGGTCGGCACGCTCTACGATCCCTTCATCGAGCGCGGGCTCGATGCGCTGAACTACGCCTGCTACCAGGACGCGCGCTTCATGGTGGCGGCGACGCCGTCAGGCATCACGCTCGCACCCGAGGGCGGCGCGCACCAGTCGATTGCAACGCCTCTGATCGGCATGGCACAGGACGGGCTCGCCTCGTTCGAGCCGGCTTTCGTCGACGAACTCGCCGTGATCATGGCTTTCGGTTTTGAGCACATGCAGCGCGATCCGGGCGAGGGCGGCTCGGTGTATTTGCGCCTCTCGACGCGCAGCATCGAGCAGGTGCAGCGGATCATGACGCCGGAGCTTGCGCAGGGCATCACCGACGGCGCCTATTGGCTGCGTAAGCCTGGCCCCAATGCCGAAGTCGTGATCGCCTATACCGGCGCGGTGGCGCCGGAAGCGATCGAGGCCACGGGCTTCGTCGGCGAGAGCCGGCGCGACATCGGCCTGCTCGCGATCACCTCGGCGGACCGCCTCCATGCGGGTTGGACCGCCGCACGGAAATTGCGGCGGGATCGCCGCGGCGTGCAGCATCTCAGCCACATCGAAAAACTGCTGGCGCCGCTGCCGCGCGACTGCGGCATCGTGACCTTGATCGACGGCCATCCGTCCGCGCTCGGCTGGCTCGGCAGCGTCCGCGGCCACCGCGTCGAGGCGCTCGGCGTCGAGCAGTTCGGCCAGACCGGCACGATCGCGGACCTTTATCGGCACTACGGCATCGACGCGAACGCCATCATCGATGCGGCCGAAAGCCTCACCACCGGCGCGCCGGTGCTGCATCGGAAGATGGCGGTGTAACTGAAAAAAATCGGTTGTCATTCCGGGGCTCGCGCCAAGAGGGCGCCCGGAATGACGACCGGACAGAGCCTTGCCTCGCCCCGTCTCTCCGCCCATATTCCGCGCGTCCGCCGCAACGCTGGCCCCGCATATGGCGGGTTCAATTGCCGGCGCTTTCGTGCAAGGATGCCTGCTGAAACGCCCCCACATGCCCCCAAGAAGAGGTTAACGATGGTCAATCGCATGCAATTCTACATCGACGGCGCCTGGGTCGATCCCGCCGTCAAGAAGTCGACCGCCGTGGTCAATCCCGCGACGGAAGAGGCGATGTACGAGGTTGCGCTGGGCTCCAAGGCCGACGTGGACAAGGCGGTTGCTGCCGCCAAGCGCGCCTTCGCAACCTTCTCCCAGACCAGCCGTGATGAGCGCGTCGCGCTGCTCACCAAGGTCATCGAGGTCTACAAGGGCCGCCTCAAGGAGATCGGCGCCGCCGTGTCCGACGAGATGGGCGCACCGCTGCCAATGGCAGAGAAGCTCCAGGCCGGCGCCGGCCTCGGCCATCTCATGACCACGCTCGACGTGCTCAAGAACTATCATTTCGAGGAGCCGGTCGGCACCGCCATGGTGCTGCGCGAGCCGATCGGCGTGGTCGGCATGATCACGCCCTGGAACTGGCCGCTCAACCAGATCGCCTGCAAGGTCGCGCCCGCGCTCGCCGCCGGCTGCACCATGATCCTGAAGCCGTCGGAGTTCACCCCGACCTCGGCGCTGATCTTCGCGGAGATCCTCCATGAAGCCGGCGTGCCCAAGGGCGTGTTCAACCTCGTCAACGGCCTCGGCCCCGAGGTCGGCGCCGCCATGAGCGAGCACCCCGACATCGACATGATCTCCTTCACCGGCTCGACCCGTGCCGGCATCGACGTGGCCAAGCGCGCCGCGCCGACCGTGAAGCGCGTCAGCCAGGAACTCGGCGGCAAGTCGCCGAACGTCATCCTCGAAGGCGCCGACCTCACGAAGGCGGTGACTGGCGGCGTGATGCACATGTTCAACAACTCCGGCCAGTCCTGCAACGCACCCTCGCGCATGATCGTGCCGCTGTCCAAGATGAAGGACGTCGCCGCGATCGCGAAGGCCGTCGCCGACAAGACCAAGGCCGGTGATCCCCGCGCCGAAGGCACCACCATCGGTCCAGTCGTCAACCGCGGCCAGTGGGATAAGATCCAGGGCCTGATCAAGAAGGGCATCGACGAGGGCGCAACGCTCGTCGCCGGCGGCCCGGGCCTGCCCGAAGGCGTCAACAAGGGCTTCTATGTCCGCCCGACCATCTTCGCCGACGTCACCCCCGACATGACGATTGCTCGTGAAGAAATCTTCGGACCGGTGCTGACCATCATCGGCGCCAAGGACGAAGCCGAAGCCGTGCAGATCGCCAACGACACGCCGTATGGCCTCGCTGGCTACGTCACGGGTGCCTCGGTCGAAGACGCCAAGCGCGTCGGCCGCCAGATCCGCGCCGGCAACGTCAACCTCCAGGGCGTGCCCAACGACCGCACCGCGCCGTTCGGCGGCTACAAGCAGTCGGGCAACGGACGTGAGTGGGGCAAGTACGGCCTCGAGGATTTCCTCGAAGTGAAGGCCGTCGCCGGCTTCAACGCGGCGTAAGTTTTTAGCGGTTGAACAAATGACGCCGGAGCGGGCAACCGCTCCGGCGTTTTTGTTTTGGGCGGCGTGTCGCGACACGGCGAGGTGCCGTAGGGTGGGCAAAGGAGCGAAGCGACGTGCCCACCATCACGCCACAAGCGAGCAGTGGTGGGCACGTTTCGCTTTGCCCACCCTACGAGTGCGGCGCTAGCCGCCGAGCGCACCCTGCGTGTTCACATACAACGCGTAGATCGACTGGCTCGCCGCCATGAACAGGCGGTTGCGCTTGACGCCGCCGAAGCAGAGATTGGCGCAGCGCTCGGGCAGCGCGATGCGGCCGATCATCACGCCGTCGGGCGCGAACACCACGACGCCGTCGAGTTCGGGATCGCCCATGCCCCAGCCACACCAGAGATTGCCGTCGATGTCGCAGCGCATGCCGTCCGGCGTGCCGGGACCTGCGTCGATGTGGACGCGCTTGTTGGAAATCTTGGTGCCGTCGGGCGAAACGTCATAGGCGAGGATCTTGCGGTTCGGCACGCCGCGGGATTCCACGACGTACAATATCCTCTCGTCCGGCGAGAAGCACAGCCCGTTCGGCCCGAGCACGCCCTCTGCGACGATGGTCGCCTTGCCGGTCGCGGGATCGAGCCGGTAGACGTTCGGGTCGATCTCGGGCTCGGCCTTGTAGCCCTCGTAATTGCCGAGCAGGCCGAAGGTCGGGTCGGTGAACCAGATCGATCCGTCCGATTTAACAACGACATCGTTCGGCGAGTTCAACCGCTTGCCGTTGAATTGATCCATCAGCACGGTGATGCTGCCGTCGTATTCAGTGCGCACCACGCGCCGCCCGCCGTGCTCGCAGGTGACGAGCCGGCCCTGGCGGTCGCGCGTGTTGCCGTTGGCGAAATTGGAGGGCTTGCGGAACACGGAGACCGCGCCGGTCTCTTCCTCCCATTTGATGATGCGCTGGTTTGGGATGTCGCTGCAGAGCAGATAACGCCCGTCGCCGAACCACACCGGTCCCTCGGCCCAGCGCAGGCCGGTCGCCAGCCGTTCCACCGCCGACAGTTTCAACCAGTATTTTTCGAAGCGGGGATCGAGCGCCATGATCGCGGGGTCGGGGTAATAGGTCGCCGGCCGCCAGCCTGGCCGTTCCTGGGTGTGGGACGATGCCTCATTCATGTCGGTTCTCACGTTTCGTTCCCTCTGGACAATCCTGCTATCATTAGGGACACGTGACGGCAAATCGGTCACCAACGGTGAGGGAAGACATGCCGCGTATTTTGATGACGGGAGCTTCGGGCGGAATCGGCACGAGCCTGCGAAAACTGCTGCCGCCGATCTATTCGGATCTCCTGCTGTCCGACATCAAGCCGCCCGCCGATCTCGGCGCGAACGAGAAGTTCAAGGCAGCGGACCTCGCCGATCTCGCGCAGTGCGAGGCGATATGCGAGGGCGTCGACGGCATCATCCATTTCGGCGGCTATTCGGTCGAAGGCACCTGGGACCAGATCCTCCAGGCCAACATCATCGGCGGCTACAATCTGTTCGAGGCCGCGTACCGCAAGGGCGTCAAGCGCGTGGTGTTCGCCTCGTCGAACCACGCCGTCGGCTTCTATCCGCGACACCACAGGATCGGCGCCGACGTGACCCCGCGCCCCGACGGGCGCTACGGCGTCAGCAAGGTGTTCGGCGAAGCCGTCGGCGCGCTCTACGCCGACAAGCACGGACTGAAGGTGACGTGCCTGCGCATCGGCAATTTCGGCGACATGCCGCTCGACCAGCGCCGGCTCGCCATCTGGCTCAAGCCCGATGACCTCGTGCAGCTCTGCCGCATCGGGCTCGAGCATCCCGACATCCATTTCGAGGTGTTCTACGGCGCCTCCCTCAACGAGCGCGCCTGGTGGGACAACCACCGCGCCTATGAACTCGGCTATCGCCCCACCGGCCGCGCCGAAGATTTCCGCGAGCACGCGATGGCCGAGCAGGCCAAGCTGAAGCCGGATCCGGTCGGGGATTATTTCCAGGGCGGCACGTTCTGCAGCATGGAGTTCGATGCGGACCCGAGCCGGATCATCGATTGGAATAAGCGCTGACGCCTGACGCGCACGCAGGTGCGCTCCCTCGCCCCGTTCTTACGGGGAGAGGGTTGGGGTGAGGGGCGTTTCCGCGAGGACGGTGAAAGTCGGGGGCGCAGTACTCACCACCGTCATTGCGAGCGCAGCGACGCACTCCAGCGTCTTTCCGCGGAGGGATACTGGATTGCTTCGCTACGCTCGCAATGACGTGTTGAAGGAATGATGCCCGTCAGCAAGCATGTGACTCGCGGCGACCGCCATTGATCCAGATCAACCTCACCGCGGACATCATCCGGCTTTCGTTTCGTGCGATCGGAATTGAGAGCCACGACAATGAGAATCAAATTGTCAGCCGTCGCGATGATCGCGACGATCGTATCAGGCCCCGCGCAAGCTGCAGCGCTCACCGATGCCGAGGCGACGTTCCTAGACCAGCTGGTCATCGCCTCCGTGGTGCTCGAGCAGCGGTGCGACGGTTACGAGGTTGATGGCAGCAGCAGCGTTCAGCTCGGCGCCCGATTGCTCGGCAGTCCGGATGCGGCGATGGCCATGATCGACGCCTATGCTGCGGCCATCAAGGCCCGCGATGGCGAGAGCTACGATCCCCGCAAATTCCGTCCCGAGGTGTCCGATGCGGCCCGCAAAACCTTCAGGCGCGTCCGCACAGATCTGATCAGAAACCCGAAAAGGGCTTGCGCCGATTATGGCGAGGCGAGCATAGATCGCGGGCTACTGAGGCGGTACTGAATATCCGTGTGGCGTCACGCGCTAGCGTCGCGTCTCCCCTCCAATCCTCGCCAGATAATCCTTCTTGCTGAACTGCATGTGATCCACGCACAGCTGCGCCAGCGCCCAGCTGTCGCGCCCCATCAGCAGCTCGATCATCATCTCGTGCTGGCGCCGCGATTGCGCGAGCCCTTCGCGGTCGGCGAGGTTCTTCGCGCGCATTGGCAGGGTCAGGTTCATGTAGTCCTGGAGCGAGCCCACCAGATAGGGATTGCCGCAGGCGGAGAACAGCGCGAGGTGGAAGGCGTCGTTGGCCTCGTGGATGCCGCGCAGATCCCGCAAATCGGCCTTCGCGCAATATTGCCGTTGCAGGGCGGAGAGCTCGTCGATCAGGGCTTGCGGCGCGGGCAGGGGGATCATCAGCGCGGCCTGCCGGGTCAGCATCTCCCTGACCTCGTAGATCTGACGGACCTCCTCGGCCGAATAGAACCGCACGGTCGCGCCGACATTCTTCTCGCGGCGGACGATGCCGCGGCGTTCGGCATCCACCAAGGCTTGGCGCACGAAGTGCCTGGAGGTGCCGTAGCGCGACATCAGCGCGTCCTCGGTGAGGCGCGCGGCGGGCGCGAGGCGGCCGAAGATGATGTCCTCCTCCAGCCGCGCGACGACGTCGTCCGGATCGTCGTGCCGGACCGGCATGCTGTCTGCGGTGCGAATGTCGGACATGCCCTCGGTCTCCCGGCGTCTGGCCGGCTAGCCCTGTGGAGCAGGGAAGTGGCAGATTGTCAATAATTCGAGACGAAGAGGCGGCCATTAGGCGGAAAACGCGACCATATGGACCAAACTTATTGACAATCGAGGGGCGGGCTGTACCACAATGGCAACTGAAGGAGTGGCATGATGACGAGTGGTTTGCGCAAGGGTCTGACGAGCTATGGCGATGCCGGCTTCTCGCTGTTCCTGCGCAAGGCGTTCATCAAGGCCATGGGCTATTCCGACGACGCGCTGGAGCGCCCGATCGTCGGCATCACCAACACCTACAGCGACTACAATCCCTGCCACGGCAACGTCCCGCAGATCATCGAGGCCGCCAAGCGCGGCGTGATGCTGTCGGGCGCGATGCCGTTCGTGTTTCCGACCATCTCGATCGCCGAGAGCTTTGCGCATCCGACCTCGATGTATCTGCGCAACCTGATGGCGATGGACACCGAGGAGATGATCCGGGCCCAGCCGATGGATTCGGTGATCGTGATCGGCGGCTGCGACAAGACGCTTCCGGCGCAGGTGATGGCCGCGATCAGCGCCGACCTGCCGACCGTGGTCATTCCGGTCGGGCCGATGGTGGTCGGCCATCACAAGGGCGAGGTGCTGGGCGCCTGCACCGATTGCCGCCGTCTCTGGGGCAAGTATCGCGCCGGCGAAATCGACGATGTCGAAATCGAAGCAGTGAACGGCCGCCTCGCGCCGTCGGTCGGCACCTGCATGGTGATGGGCACGGCCTCGACCATGGCCTGCATGATCGAAGCCATGGGCCTGTCGCTGCCGATGAGCGCGACGATCCCGGCGCCGCATGCCGAACGTTTCCGACTTGCGGAAGCGAGCGGCAAGGTTGCCGCCGAAATGGCCAAGACCAAGGGGCCGAAGCCGAGCGAGCTTCTGACACCCGCGTCTTTCAAGAACGCGCAGGTCGTGCTCCAGGCGATTGGCGGCTCCACCAACGGCCTGATCCATCTGACCGCGATGGCGCATCGCTCGCCGCATCGGCTCGATCTCGGAGTGTTCGACCAGATCGGCCGGGAGGTGCCGGTGCTGGTCGACCTCAAGCCGTCGGGCGAGCACTATATGGAGCATTTCCATCACGCCGGCGGCGTGCCGAAGCTGCTGGCGCAACTCGGCGACCTCGTCGATCTCGATGCCAAGACGATCTCGGGCCAAACGCTGCGCGACGTCGTCGCCAATGCGGAGGACGTGCCGGGCCAGGACGCGATCCGCTCGCGCGACAATCCGATCAAGACGGAAGGCGGCCTCGCCGTCCTGCACGGCAATCTCGCGCCGCGCGGGGCCGTCATCAAGCAATCGGCCGCGAGCCCCAAGCTGTTGAAACACACCGGCCGTGCCGTCGTGTTCGAATCCGTCGAGGACATGACCTTGCGCGTCGACGATCCCGATCTCGACGTCACCGCCGACGATGTGCTGGTGCTGCGCAATGCCGGCCCCAAGGGCGCGCCCGGCATGCCTGAGGCTGGCTATCTGCCGATCCCGAAGAAGCTCGCGCGCGGCGGCACCAAGGACATGGTGCGCATTTCGGATGCGCGCATGAGCGGCACCGCGTTCGGCACTATCGTTCTCCACATCACGCCGGAATCCGCCGTGGGCGGGCCGCTGGCGCTGGTGAAGAACGGCGACATGATCAGCCTGGATGTGGCCAAGCGCAGCATCGAGCTGCTGGTCGATGCAGCCGAGCTGGAGCGCCGGCGCGCTGCGTTGAAGCCGGCGGCTGCGCCCGATGAAGCGCGGCGCGGCTATGCCTGGCTGTTCAATGAGACCATCATGCAGGCCGACGAGGGCTGCGACTTCGATTTCATGCAGAGGACTGGGAAGACGACTGAGAAGGGTTGATCGACCACTCGATCGAGCGCTCAGACCGCACAAGCGGCGGGCGATACAACAGGGGGAAACGATGATTGCACGATCCATGCCAGGATTCTTACATGGGTTGGCGGCTGTGGCTGCCGTGCTGTTCGTGACCGTGGCGGGGGCACAGGAGGTGAAGCATTATCGCTTCGCCTACGACCAGCCGCGCAACACCGGCTATTCCATCGCGGGTGACCTCTTTGCCGACAAGCTCAAGGAATTGAGCAAGGGCACCATGATCATCGACCAGTATCCCGGCGCGCAGCTCGGGCAGGAGCCGCAGGTGCTCCAGCTCGTCAAAGCCGGCGACGTCGAATTCGCGATCATCTCCTCCGCCAACACCGCGACGATCTCGCCGCAGGCCGGCGTGATGTCCCTGCACTTCCTGTTCCGCGACGAGAACCACGTGATCAAGGGGCTGGCCGATCCGAAAGTGTTCGAAGCGCTCAAGACCCTGATCGACGAGACCACGCAGGGCCTGCACGTGATCGCGACGGGATCGCAGGGCGTGCGCCACATGTACTCGAAGCGGGAAATCCACAACGTCGGCGACGTCAAGGGCCTGAAGGTCCGCGTGCAGGCGACCGCGACCGAGGACACCATGTTCCCGGCCTATGGCGCCCAGACCGTGCACATGCCGTTCGGCAGCGTCTACACCAGCCTGCAGACCGGCGTCGTCGACGTCGCCGAGAACAGCATCAACGTCTACCTCGTCAACAAGCACTACGAGGTCGCGCCGGTCCTCAACATCACCGAGCACGAGGCCAACAACGCGCTGGTGTTCATCTCGGACAAGCTCTGGCAGAGCCTCTCGGCCGAGCAGAAGGGCTGGGTGCAGACCGCAGCCAACGAGATCAGCACCAAGGAGCCGGCAAAGGCGTTCGAGCTCGAACGTACCGCGGCCGAGAAGTTGAAGAAGATGGGCGTGAAGATCGTCGACAACGTCGACAAGAAGACCTTCACGACGATCGCCGATCCCTATCTCGACAAGCTCGCCAAGGAGCTCGGCCCGCATGCCGAGAAGATCAAGGATTTGATCCGGTCGATCAACTAACGTGATGCCGGAAGACGGTGCGCTCCCTCTCCCGCTTGCGGGAGAGGGTAGGGGAGAGGGTGTCTCCGCGGAGTACCCCAATGAGGAGGCAGCCCTCACCCGGCGCTCCGCCATAGCCGAGGCTTCGCCTCGGCGTGTCCTAGAAGAAGGGCCGCCGTAGGCGGCCTATGCCTCTCCCGCAGGCGGGAGAGGTTCACTCAGCCAGCAGCCGCCGATTCGCACTAGGCCCGGGACGACGAGGACATTGATGGCCATCGCCGACAAACTGCTCGTGCAACGCCAGCGCCACCTGAAATGGCGCTGGCTCGACTGGCTCGAGCTCGCGCTGATGATCCTCTGCGGCGTGCTGTGCTTCGGGTTCTCGCTATCGGTGACCGCCGACATCGTGACGCGCACCATCGGTCATCCCTGGCTGTGGCTCCAGGAGGTGACCTCGACGCTGTTCATCTACGCGATCTTCGTCGGCACGGCGGCTGCGACCCGGCGCAACGACCACCTCTATCTCACCGCCATCTCAGAGGCCTTGCACGGCACCTCGCGCATGATCGTCGAAGTCATCATCCGCATCGTCGTGCTCGGGGTTGCGTTCTGCCTGATCTGGTACGGCTACCAGAACTATCTCCGCGGCTTCGGCAGCTTTCGCCTGCCGTCGGGAACACCGATCGCCTCGCTCTATGCAATCATCCCGCTGTCGGGCGTGCTGATCGGCCTGTTCACCATCGAGCAGCTGGTCAACGGCCTGCGCAACGGCTTTGATCATCCCGAGCCGCCTGAGGAAGATGGAACGCCCATCGTCACCGATGCGCAGGCGAGGGCGCAGCTATGAGCGCTCCTGTTGTCCTGGCGTTGATGACGGTCTGCTTCCTGTCGTTCGGCTATCTCGGCGTGCCGGTGCCGTTCTCGCTGATGGCCGGCGTCTTCATCGGCGCGATCCTGTCCGACGTCTCGCTCGCCGCCATCATCCAGAAGATCTTCGACGGCGTGGATTCCGAGGCGTTGCTGGCGATCCCGTTCTTCCTGCTGGTCGGCGAGCTCATGAGCTCGGCGAACGTGGTGGTGCGAATAGCCAACCTGTCGGTGTCGCTGGTCGGGCATATCAGGGGCGGACTGTCGCAGGTCGTGGTGGTCTTCAGCATGTTCTTCTCGGAAATGTCAGGCTCGACCACCGCCGACGTCGCCGTGATGAGCCGCGCGCTCGGCGGGCCGATGAAGCGCGAGGGCTACGAGCCCGCCTTCATCGCCGCCATCATCGCCTCGGCCTCGACCATTGCCGCACTGGTGCCGCCGAGCATCACCGCCGTGGTCTACGGCGCGGTCGGTAACGTCTCGATCGCCGGCCTGTTCATGGCGGGCGTCGTACCGGGCCTCATGATCGGCTTCGGCCTGATGATCTACTGCTACTTCTTCGGTCCCTCGGGCCTACGCAAGCCGCGCGCCCCGCTTCGGCAGGTGGTGTTCGCGGCCGGCGATGCGGCCCTGCCGCTGATGATCCCGGTGATCCTGTTAGGGGGCATTTTGACCGGCTGGTTCACGCCGACGGAGGCGGGCGTCGTTGCCGTGGTCTGGATCGTGCTCGTCGTGATCCCCGCGCTCAATCGCGGGCACATCAAGAATATCCCTTACGATTTCTGCATTGCCGGACTGATCTTCTCGCTGCCGCTGGTCACCATCGGCGCGGCCAATGCCTTCGGCTGGATGCTCGCTTATCTGCGGGGCGCGAGCTACATCGCCGACGTTATCACCTCGATGGCAGGTAACGATCCGCATCTGATCATGCTGCTGATGGTGCTGCTCTTCACCATCGTAGGCGACTTCATCGAGCCGGTGCCGACCATCATCATCTTCATGCCGCTGGTCAACACGCTGACGGAGGCGGGTGACATCAATAGCGTCCATATGGGCGTGGTGCTGATCGCCACGCTCGCTTTCGGCCTGATCACGCCGCCTTACGGGCTGGTGCTGCTGATGGCGTCGAAATTCGTCGGCATAAGTTTCGCGAAAGCGCTACGCGCTGCGTTGCCGATTTATCTGGTGTTCCTGGGGACGATCGCATTCGCGATCTACTTCCCGAGCGTGGTGCTGTGGCTGCCGCAGAAGGTGCTGCCGGAATCGGTCGGCTGCTTCAAGTCGCCGGCGGGGACGGGCTATATCTGTCCTAAGTAACGACTTGCTCGATCCGCCATTGCGCCTGCTCGCGCACGTAACGGAACGGCGTGCCATGGCTATTCTTGAAGTAGCTGCCGCATAGCGCGTTCGCCATGCCCTGCATCACAGCGTCGTGGCAGACGAACAGCAAATTATCGTCGGGGTGACCGTCGAGCCAGGCCGAGACGCAAGCCAGCGACCGTTCCGTCATGGCGTCCCAGCTCTCGCCGTCGGCTGGCAGGATCGAGACGAGGCCCGTCGCCGACTTGACCCCGTGCTTGATCATGAGGTCGCGAACGGGCAGGCCCTCGAAGCTTCCGAAGTCGAACTCGATGATGCCGTCGTCGATCGCCAGCGGCACCGAGATCGCGGCCGCGATGATCTCGGCCGTTCGTGCCGCGCGGGCCAAGGGACTTGCAACGATTCGGCTGATGCCGGCGCCGCGCAGCATGTCCACGGCCTCGTGCGCCTGCCGGAGGCCGTCCTCATTCAGCGGATTGTCGGTCCGCCCCTGGAATCGTCCCTCGCGATTCCAGTCGGTCGCACCATGACGAAGGCCGTAGAACGTACGCGCTGGAGTCGTCACTTCGACTTGCTCGTGAACTTCTTCACGGCGATGCGGAATTCTTCCGTGTTCATGGCCATGATGATCTTGTGCTCCTCGGCATCGAGCTGCTGCTTCACCGGCGTGGTGGCGGCCTGGTAGACCAGCTGTTTGGTGCCGGCGATTGCGGCCGGCGGGTTCTGCGCCAGACGCTCGGCGAGTTGTCGCGTGGCCGCCTTCAGTTCGGCGGCCGGAACGGTCTTGGCGACGAGGCCCCATTCATAGGCCTGCTGCGCGGTAAAATTGTCCTCGGACAGGAAGATCTGCAGCGCCCGGCGGGAGCCGACTGTGCCGACGATGCCGACCGTCGAACCGCCGTCCGGCGACACTCCGATCTTGGCATAGGCGGGCGTGAACTTGGCGTCATCAGCGGCGATGCAGAGATCGGTGACGAAGGCGAGGCCCATGCCAGCGCCGGCGGCCGAGCCGTGGACGCTCGACAGCGAGATCTTTGGCATGCGCCTGACGATCTCGATGAAGGCGTGATAGTGCTTCAAGAGCTCGCCGACCACAGGTGTCACCGTGCCCGCTTCAGCGGCGGCACCAATCGTCTGCAGATCGCCGCCGGCCGAAAACGCACGGCCTTCGCCTTCGAGCACGACGACCCTGATGGCGTCAGCGGCTTCGATATAGGCCGCGAGCTGCTCGAGCTTCTGCGCGATCGCGAGGTTGATGGAGTTGAACGCGGCGGGACGGTTGAGCGTGATGGTCGCGATCGGGCCGTCGATTCGCAGTAGGGCGGGATCATCAGGCAGGGAGATGGGAGCTGGCATCTGAGAAAATCTCCGGCAGGGGTGGTTGCTGCAACTAAATCGCAGAAGGGCAGGGGTGACAATCCCCGGCCGCCGCCCTTGCGCGGGGCGAAACGATAGGCTCAAATGGGGGCGCCTTCGCCAAGAGACGGACACGAGCGCCGGCTCCTCGTAAGGCCAGCAACCAAAATCAGCGAGAGAGGAGACGACATGGGTTACGCTCGTGTCTTCCGGAAATGGGCCGTCCAATGAGCGACGGTCCGGTGATCATCGTCGGTGCCGGCCATGGCGGCTATCAGGTCGCGGCATCGCTGCGCCAGGCGGGCTTTTCCGAGCGCATCGGCCTGATCAATGACGAGGCGCATCTGCCCTATCAGCGGCCGCCTTTGTCCAAGGCCTATATCAAGGGCTCGGCCGGGCCGGAGAGCCTGATGTTCCGCCCCGAAAAATTCTACCAGGACCAGAAGATCGAGTTGATCGCGGGCCGCGCGGTGTCGATTGACCGCGCCAGCCACAAGGTGCTGCTCGCCTCGGGCGAGACGCTGGCCTACGGTCACCTCGTGCTGGCCACCGGCGCGCGCAACCGGCTGCTCGACCTGCCCAACGCCAATCTGCCCGACGTGAAATATCTGCGCATCCTCGACGAGAGCGATGCGCTGCGTGCGATCATGCCCTCGAAGACACGGGTCGTGGTGATCGGCGCCGGCTTCATTGGTCTCGAATTCGCGGCCACCGCGCGGATCAAGGGCCTCGAGGTCGACGTGCTCGAGCTTGCCCCGCGCGTGATGGCGCGGGCGGTGACGGCGGAGGTCTCGGAGTATTTTCAGGCGCGGCATCGCGAGGCTGGCATCCGCATTCACCTCGGCGTGCAGGCCACCTCGATCGAGGCAGAAGGCGGCAAGGTCACCGGGGTCTCCCTGAGCGACGGACGGCATCTGCCCGCCGACCTCGTCGTGGTCGGCGTCGGTGTGCTGCCGAACATCGAGCTTGCAGCTGAGGCCGGGCTGCCGGTCGCCGCCGGCATCATCGTCGACGAATATCTTTCGACGGCCGACCCTGATATCTCCGCGATCGGCGACTGCGCGCTGTTCGCAAGCCCGCGCTTCGGCGGATCGCTGCGGTTGGAATCGGTGCAGAATGCCACCGACCACGCCCGCTGCCTCGCGGCGCGGCTGACCGGCGACAAAAAGCCCTATGACAGCCATCCCTGGTTCTGGAGCGACCAGGGCGATGACAAGCTCCAGATCGCCGGCCTCACCACCGGCTATGACCGCGTCGTGCTGCGTGGCAGCGCCGCGAACAAGGCGCTCTCCGCGTTCTGCTACAAGGGTGAGACGCTGCTCGGTATCGAATCCATCAACCGCGCCGGCGATCACATGTTCGGCCGACGGTTGCAGGGCATGAATCGCTCGATCACGCCGGCGCAGGCCGCGGATGACAGCTTCGATTTGAAGAGCGCGCTGGCGTGATCAGCCAGCGCGGAGCACCGCCGCCACTTCCGCGGCCGTCGGCATCGACGGCCCGGCGCCCATGCGCTGCACGCTGATCGAGGCGGCGGCGTTGGCGAAGGCGAGGGCGGCGCGCAAGGGCACACCGTCGGCCAGTTGCGCGGCGAGCGCGCCGACAAAACAATCGCCGGCGCCAGTGGTGTCGACCGCCTTCACGGCACGCCCGGGCACGGCGACCTCTTCGCGACCGGCAAGCGCGAGCACGCCGCGCTTGCCGAGCGTTACGCAGATGCTCTGGTCCGCGCGCGCCTGAAGGTTTCGCGCGACATCGAGGATTTTCGCGGGCTCGTCGCTGTCGGAGAGCTCGGCGCCGGCGAGGAAGCCGAGCTCGGTCTCGTTCCGCACGAGGATGTCGACCAGCGCGAGCAGCTCACCGGACATCTTCTGCGCCGGCGCCGGGTTGAGCACGGTCACGACGCCGGCCTGGCGCGCGCGCCGGAAGAACGCGGCGATCGTTGGCAGCGGAATCTCGAACTGGCTGACGGCGATATCGCCCTTCGCCAACGGCACGTCCGCGACATCACCCGCGCCGACCTGCGCATTGCTGCCGGGAATGACGACGATGGTGTTGTCGGAGGCCGCGACCGTGATGATCGCAGTGCCGGTGTGGGTGTCGGCGTCGCGCACCGAACCGAGATCGATGCCTTGCGCGCCGAGGAACGCCCTCAGCTCAGCGCCAAAGGAATCCTTCCCCAGCCGCCCGATCAGCGTGGTCCGGGCGCCGAGCCGTGACGCCGCCACCGCCTGGTTCGCACCCTTGCCGCCCGGAAAATACAGTACCTGCTGACCCGCGACGGTCTCGCCAACGCGCGGGTGGCGATCGGCGGTCGCCACCACATCCATGTTGATGCTGCCGGCGACGAAGACACGCCCCATAATTGCCCCTGCGGAATTTAAACCCTGACCTCGAACTCATGCCGGACCTTGGCGATGTCGACAAGCGTCGGCAGGCCGGCCTCGTTGCCGAGGCGCTGGATCTTGAAGGTCGAGGCGGCCCGGGCAAAATCAAAATGCTCGCGCCAGCTTTTGCCGGGGTGGGCGAGGTAGGAATAGACATAGGCGCCGTGGAAAACGTCGCCGGCGCCGTTGGTGTCGATCACGCGCTCGCGCGGGATCGGCATCGCCGGCATCACCTGCACCGTCCCGGTTTCGTCGTACCAGAGCAGGCCCTTCTCGCCCATGGTAATGCCGCCGATCCTGCAGCCGCGGCTCTTGAGATAGTCGAGCATCTTCTCCGGCGTCAAATCCATCTGCTCGCACAGGCGCTCAGCGACGATGGCGACGTCGATAAATTCCAGCAGCTCATGGGTGTTGGTGCGCAGGCCGCCGCCGTCGAGCGAGGTCAGGATGCCGGCCTCGCGGCAGACCTTGGCGTAGTGGAGCGCGGCATCGGGCTGGTGGCCATCCACGTGCAACGCGCGGCAGCCGCCGAGATTGAGCATCGGAAAGGGATGGATGTGCTCGTCGTCGCGGCAGCGGACGATGGCGCGTTTGCCGTCCTTGGGCATGATGAAGGAGAGCGAGGACTGGTTCACCTTCCGTCCGTGCAGCGAGATCGCGTATTTTGCGCACATGTCCTGGAACATGCGTCCCAGCCAGTCATTGGCCGCGGTGGCGATCAGGTCAGGCACGATGCCGAGCTTGGCGCAGCAGAACGCCGCCGTCACCGCGTTGCCGCCGAAGGAGACTGCGTAGTCCGAGGCCACGTGCTTTTCGTCGCCGGTCGGCATGTGGTCGGTGATGAAGACGACGTCGATATAGGTCTGTCCGATGAAGAGAGCCTGCATTGCTTGTCCGTCATGCGCTTTGTGGTCCAGGCCGGCCGCTTACTGTAGCACCGGTTCCGCTCAGGGATCGCTGAAATTATTCGCAAATTTGCCGCCCCAAGCGCTTGAGGTCAGCATGGGGCCGGAATACGACCATCACCGGGCAATGCCAAGCCCGGACAAACGCCGTGTTTCGGCGCATTGGTTCCAGGTCAATAAAAGGGTCGATCAAAAGGGGGACATATGATCACCGGCCTCGATCACGTCGTCGCTCTGGTCAGGGATATCGGTGCAGCCAAGGCGGCCTACCAGACGCTGCTCGCCCGCGCGCCGGCCTGGCAGAACTCCGGCGAGGGCGCCGACCGCGTGCTGTTCACCCTCGAGAACATGACGATCGAATTGATGGCGCCGAGCGGTTTCAGCGTGACCGCGGACCGGATGCGCGCGCTGCTCGACGACCAGGAGGGCATGCTCGCCAGCCTGTGCTTTCGTGTCGCAGACATGAGCAGGATGCACCGGCGACTGGAGCGGGTGGCCTTGAAGCCTGATCCCGTCACCGAGGTGGAGAGCAGCGACGCCGAATCGGGAGCCGTCCTGCATTGGAAGCGCACGCGCGCTGCCACGGAACTCACGCGCGGCGTGCGCATGTTCTTCCTCGAGCTTGCCGACGAGCGCCCGCTCTCGGTCGCGACCGACGTCGCGCCGATCGACGCGCTCGACCACGTCGTGGTCACCACCGAGGATTCCGAACGCGCCGCGGCGCTCTACGGCGCGCGGCTCGGCCTCGATTTGGCGCTCGACCGCTCGCACCAGGATTGGGGCCAGCTGATGTTCTTCCGCTGCGGCGATCTGATCGTCGAGGTGGTCCGACGGCCGGTCGCCGGCGGCGACCTTGCGCATGACCGGCTCTGGGGCCTGAGCTGGCGGGTCGCCGACATCGACGCCACGCGCGCCCGCCTGATCGCCGCCGGCCTCGACGTCACCGAGGTCCGCAACGGCCGCAAGCCCGGCACGCGAATCATGACGGTGCGCAACGGCACCTGCGGCATTCAGACGGTCCTGCTGGAGCGCTCGCCGAAGCCGGTGGAGTGAAAGCGCCGCTTTCTCCGTTCGAAGACTCCCATAGGGTGGGCAAAGCGAAGCGTGCCCACGTCTTTGCCCAATTGATGCGAAGACGTGGGCACGGCGCAAGAGCGCCTTTGCCCACCCTACGAAACCGGCTTGCTTGGCTTTCACTGTCGCGAAACTATGCGGCGGGCTGCCCGCGTGTTACACGCGTACCGACAGCACCCAGCGAGCACCCGGTTTGGCGAAGGCAAAGCGAACTCTGAAATGGCAGCGCGATCCCGAGGGGATGCGACTGCGCATTCTCGAAGCCGCCAAGCAGGAGTTTTCCGCTCACGGGCTCGCCGGCGCTCGCGTCGACCGCATTGCGGCCAAGGCCGGCGCCAACAAGCGCATGCTCTACTACCACGTCGGCAACAAGGACGAGCTTTACCTCGCGGTGCTCGAAGGCGCCTATGACAAGATCCGCAGCGAGGAGCGCGGGCTCGATCTCGA
Organism: Bradyrhizobium genomosp. III; assembly: GCF_000261705.1. Classification (NCBI taxonomy): domain Bacteria; kingdom Pseudomonadati; phylum Pseudomonadota; class Alphaproteobacteria; order Hyphomicrobiales; family Nitrobacteraceae; genus Bradyrhizobium; species Bradyrhizobium genomosp. III. Next base: position 32,494 of record NZ_AJQF01000063.1, read on the forward strand.
GCACCTCGAGCCGCCCGAGGCGATCCGGCGCCTGATCGAGTTCACCTGGAATTACTTCCTGCGCAATCCCGAATTCCTGTCGCTGCTTCAGACCGAGAACCTCGCGCGCGCACAGCACCTGAAGCGCTCGACCAAGGTCAAGTCGATGCACTCGCCCTTCGTCGAGATGATCCGCACCGTGGTCCGGCGCGGCGTCGACAGCGGCGACTTCCAGGTCGCAGTCGATCCGGTGCAGCTCTACATCTCGATCGCAGGGCTCTGCTTCTTCTATCTCTCGAACTCGGCGACCCTCAGCGTGATCTTCGGCCGCGACCTCCTGGACAAAAAGGCCAAGGACGAGCGGCTGGCGCACATGGTCGGCCTGGTGCTGGCCGCGCTGACCGGGCAGTCGGTCGCGCTGTTCGAGATCGCGAAGGCGCCGAAGTCGCGCGCCACGGTGGCGCAAACGGTTTAGGGCTGTCCGCTCGTTGGTGGATATTGCATCCACCGTTTCCTCAATCTCCGCCGTCATTGCCCGCGAAAGCTTCGGTTCAGCGGTGCGCTGCGGAGCGGGGGCCCATGCAACCGCGGAGCACGCGGCCTTTGGGTCCCGGCTGTGCGCCGCAACGCCAATGGCGTTGCAGCGCGTCCGGGACACGAGAGTGTCGGGTCCGCATTCCTCAGCCCCCGGAACCGGCACAAAACGTCACAGGGAAAGCTCTGGACAGTATTTATCCAACGGGTTAATTTCTCTCCACAACGAAGAAGACTGCCGGGAGTGAAAATTGGCCGAGCCGAAGCCGCAAAATGCGATCTCCAAGGTGCTGAATGCGGCCTGGGTTCGGCCGTTCTTGTTCCTCGTCTTCATCGTGGTGGCCTGGGATCTGGCCATCCGGCTGTTCCGAATCCCTGCCTACCAGATCCCGTCGCCTCTCGACGTCGTCGCGGTGCTGCGTACCGACTGGCCGGAATTGCTGCGCCAGTCCTGGCCGACAACCTATGCGACGGTCTGCGGTTTCGCGCTGTCCGCTCTGTTCGGCATTCCCGTCGCGATGCTGATTGCGGGTTCGAAGACGGTGGAGAGCTACATCTATCCGCTGCTGGTGTTCTCGCAATCCGTGCCCAAGATCGCGATCGCGCCGCTGTTCGTGGTCTGGTTCGGCTTCGGCATCATTCCAAAGGTCATCTCGGCGTTCCTGCTCGGCTTCTTCCCGGTGGTGGTCTCGGCGGTGCAGGGCTTCAAGTCGGTCGATCCTGACATGGTCGATCTCGCCCGCGCCATGCAGGGCAGCCGCTTCCAGGTGTTTTGTGCGGTGAATCTGCCGCACGCGCTGCCGGCGATCTTCTCGGGTCTCAAAGTGTCGGTGACGCTCGCGGTGGTCGGCGCCGTCGTCGGCGAGTTCGTTGGGTCCAATTCCGGCATCGGCTATGTGATGCAGCGCTCGATCGGCACGTTCGACCTGCCGACGATGTTCGCGGCCCTGGTGATCCTCGCGCTGCTCGGCGTGATCCTGTTCTGGATCGTCGACCGGATCGAGAAGCTGGTCATTCCCTGGCATGTCAGCCAGCGCGAGGACGTGATTTTCGCCTCTTAACTAAAGCACAACGGCCACCAACGGCCGAAACAACAACGGCAAGGGAGAGTGACGATGAAGCGGTTGATTGGGGCTGCATCAGTGGCGCTGATGGTTTTTGCGGCCGTGCCGGCGCAGGCGGCCGACAAGGTCGTGCTGATGTTGAACTGGTACGTCTACGGCGAGCACGCGCCGTTCTATTACGGCAAGGCCAAGGGCATCTACGCAGCCGAAGGCATCGAGCTCGAAATCCAGGAAGGCCGGGGCTCGGCTGCGACCACACAGGCCGTCGCCGCCAAGACCGCCGATTTCGGCTATGTCGACGTTCCCACCATGATGCGCGCCGCCATCAAGGGCGCGCCTGTCGTTGCAACCGGCGTGCTGCTGCAGACCTCACCGATGTCCGCCATGGGTTTTGCTGACAAGAACATCAAAAAGCCCGAGGACATCAAGGGCAAGACGGTGGCGATCACGCCGGCCGATTCCATGACCCAGATCTGGCCGCTGTTCCTGAAGAAGACCGGCCTGAAGGAGAGCGACTTCCAGACCGTCGCAGGCGACGGCCAGACCAAGCTCAACGCGGTCATCAACGGCCAGGCTGATCTGCTGCTCGGCTACGTCATGGACCAGTCGATGAAGATCAAGGACGCCACCGGCAAGGACGTCTACCCGATCAAGTTCGCCGACTACGGCATCAACATGGTCTCCTCGGGCATCATTGCCAATGCCGACTATGTGAAAGCCAATGCCGATCTGGTCCGTCGCTTCATGTCGGCGACGACCAAGGCGGTGGAAGCCGCCGAGAAGGAGCCGAAGGCCGCCGCACAGTCGATCCTCGATGCCAACCCCAAGGGCGGCAAGATCGACACGCTGACGCAGGGCTTTGAGCTGACGATTCCGCTGTACCGGACCGCGGAGACCAAGAGCAAGCGGCCGTTCCAGGTCACCGACCAGAACATGACGGACTCAGTCAATCTGATGGTCGAATATGGCGGGCTCGATGCCAAGGCCAAGGACAACCCGAAGGCCTTCTACACCAACGACTATCTGCCGAAGAGCGGCTCGTGAGCGATCAATATTCGCTGTCGTCCCTGCGAACGCAGGGACCCATTACCACCGGCCTCGATTGTTACGAAAGGTCTCACTCCGCGTGCCCGGACGCGCCGGCACGGCGTATGGGTCCCTGCGTTCGCAGGGACGACGGGGGGAGAGCGCTGCGATGAACCCTGCGACCAAACCAATCGACGTCCAGCCGGCCGCGCATCTGAGACTGGTGAACGACCGGGCCGGTGATGCCTCGGGCATCAAGCTCTCCGGCGTGTCCAAAACCTACCGGACGCGCGACGGCGATGTGCCGTCGCTGCGTCCGCTCGACTTCCACATCAATGACGGCGAGTTCTTCGTCGTGGTCGGGCCATCCGGCTGCGGCAAGTCCACGCTGCTCAAGCTGATCTCGGGCTTGCTGCCGCCGACCGCGGGCGAGATCCTGGTCGAGGGCGAGAAGGTGACGACGCCGCACGGCAATGTCGGCATCGTCTTCCAGAACGCGTTGCTGCTGCCCTGGCGCAACATCCTGTCCAACGTCATGCTGCCGATCGACATGAAGCGGCTGCCGCGGGACGAATATCTTGCCCGTGCCAAGGCGCTGTTGAAGCTGGTCGGGCTCGAAGGCTTCGAGAAGAAGCTGCCCTGGCAGCTTTCCGGCGGCATGCAGCAACGTGCCTCGATCTGCCGCGCGCTGGTGCACGACCCCAAGATCATGCTGATGGACGAGCCGTTCGGCGCGCTGGACGCGCTGACGCGCGAGCGCATGAATGTCGAGTTGATGCGGATTCAGCGCGAAACCAGGAAGACGGTGCTGCTGATCACGCATTCGATTCCGGAAGCCGTGTTCCTCGCCGACCGCGTCCTCGTCATGACCGAGCGTCCCGGCGCGGTCGCTGCGATCTACGACGTGCCGCTGCCGCGCCCGCGCTCGCTCGACGTGATGGCCGATCCGGTGTTTACCGAACTCGTGCAGCGCATCCGCAAGCATTTCTTCTCGCAAGGGGCATTGGACTAGAGACGATGGGAGAAGCTCTACTTCCCAGAGCGTCATGGCCGGGCTTGTCCGGGCCATCCGCGTCCTGCCCCGCGCGACGAGGAACGTGGATGCCCGGGACAAGCCTGGGCATGACGACCTTTCCAGGACCATCCCCGTGCGCCTGAAGCTGCGAGACATCGCCTTCTTCGAACGTCCCGTGCAGTTCGCGCGGCCGTTCCGCTTCGGCGCGATCACGATCAACGCGACGCCGCAGCTGTTCGTGCGCGCCGAGATCGAGGTCGAGGGCAGGGGCGTCGCGGTCGGCGCCAGCGCCGAGCTGCTGGTGCCAAAATGGTTCGACAAGCGGCCGGAATTGTCGCCGGCGCAGACGGTCGATGGCCTGCGCCGCTCGCTGGAGATTGCGCGCGGGCTCTATTTGGCACGGACCGGATTCTTGACGGCGTTCGATCTGCATGCCTCGTGCATCGGTGCGCAGGTCGCGACGTGTGCGAAAAAGAACATTCCGCCGCTCGCCGCGGCTTACGGTCCGGCGGAGATCGACAAGGCGATCCTCGATGCGTTGCTGCGCGCCGCCGAAACCAGCTTCTTCGATGGAATGGCCGGCAACATCGCCGGCATCGATGCGCGACTCTCACCTGACCTCGTGGGATTGGACATCACCACCTTTCTCTCCGGCCGGGTACCGCTGGAGCGTGTTGCCATCAGGCATACCGTAGGCCTTGATGATGCCGTCGAAGGCGAGCGCGGCGTCGCCGATGCCCGCGAGAACTCCGGTGCACGATACTTCAAGCTGAAGCTGTCGGGCGATCCCGCAGCCGACGCGGCGCGGCTCTCCCGCATCGGCAAGGAGCTCGCTACGCTGGGACACGACTACAAGGTGACGCTCGACGCCAACGAGCAATATGCCGACCTCGCTGCGTTGCAGGCGCTGATGGACCGGCTCGATCACGACGCAGCGCTACGCCCGATCGCCACGCGCTTGCTCTATGTCGAGCAGCCGATGCCGCGCGACATCACGAGGCAAACGCCGCTTGGCGCATTGGCCGCGCACGGTTTCATCATCGACGAGGCCGACGATTCCTACGATGCCTTCCCGGCAGCGCGGGCGCTCGGCTATTGCGGCATTTCCTCGAAATCCTGCAAGGGGCTCTACAAGTCCATCATCAACGCGACGCGCGCCGCGAAATGGAGCGCGAACGGCGAGAGGTTCTTCGTCACCGGCGAGGACCTCACCTGCCAAGCCGGCCTCGCCGTGCAGCAGGACCTCGCGCTCGGCGCCTTCCTCGGTGTCACCCACGCCGAACGCAACGGCCATCACTATGTCGACGGCTTTGGCGACACGCCTCTCGCTGAAGCGCAGGCGTTCGCCGCCGCGGATCCCGATCTCTACGCCGATACCGGGCAGGGCATCCGGCTCTCCATTCACGACGGCGATCTCCTGACGGGATCGCTTCATGCAACGGGCTTTGCGACGTCGGTCCATCCGGACTGGTCGGCGCTCCTCCCGCTCGAACAGCCAAGATCACTTCAGGAGCATTTGACATGACCACCCAACGCCTCGGCCTCATCATGAACGGCGTCACCGGCCGCATGGGGCTCAACCAGCATCTGATCCGCTCGATCGTCGCGATCCGCGAGCAGGGCGGTGTACGGCTGAAGAACGGCGACCGCGTGATGCCCGATCCGATCCTGGTCGGCCGCAGCGCCGAGAAGGTCGAGGCGCTTGCCAAGCGCTACAACATTACACGTTGGACCACCGACCTCGATGCGGCGCTCGCCGACAAGAACGACACCATGTTCTTCGACGCCGCGACCACGCAGGCGCGCCCGGGCCTGTTGACCCAGGCGATCAATGCCGGCAAGCACGTCTATTGCGAGAAGCCGATCGCGACGAACTTCGAGGAGGCGCTCGAAGTCGTCAAGCTCGCCAATGCCAAGGGTGTCAAGCACGGCACGGTGCAGGACAAGCTGTTCCTGCCAGGCCTGAAGAAGATCGCCTTTTTGCGCGATTCCGGTTTCTTCGGCCGCATCCTCTCGGTGCGCGGCGAGTTCGGCTATTGGGTGTTCGAAGGTGGTTGGCAGGAAGCGCAGCGGCCGTCCTGGAACTATCGCGACGAAGACGGCGGCGGTATCATTCTGGACATGGTCTGCCACTGGCGCTACGTGCTCGACAACCTCTTCGGCAATGTCCAGAGCGTGGTCTGCATCGGTAACACCGACATCCCCGAGCGTTTCGACGAGCAGGGCAAGAAGTACCAGGCGACCGCGGATGATTCCGCTTACGCGACCTTCCAGCTCGAAGGCGGTGTCATCGCCCACATCAACATGTCCTGGGTGACGCGCGTCTATCGCGACGACCTCGTCACCTTCCAGGTCGACGGCACGCATGGCTCGGCGGTCGCCGGGCTCAGCGACTGCATGATCCAGGCGCGGCAGGCTACCCCGAGGCCGGTCTGGAATCCCGACGAGAAGCGGCTGCACGATTTCTACGGCGACTGGCAGAAGCTGCCTGACAACGTCAGCTACGACAACGGCTTCAAGGAGCAGTGGGAGATGTTCATCCGCCACGTCTACGAGGACGCGCCCTACAAGTTCACGCTGCTCGAAGGTGTCAAGGGCGTGCAGCTTGCCGAATGCGCGCTCAAGAGCTGGAAGGAACGGCGTTGGATCGACGTCGCGCCGATCAAGGCGTGAGATCGAATAGATAGAGTCCCGATGTCTGCCAAGCCGTCGTTGCGAGCGGAGCGAGGCAATCCAGAGTCTTTCCGCAGAGGAGCCTGGATTGCTTCGTTGCTCCGCTCCTCGCAATGACGGGGAGAGGTCCGAAATCATGAACAAGCCCGTCCAACCCATGTCATCATTGTCGCTGAAATTGCCGAAGGCCGATCGCTCGATCGAGACCTACCGCCTCGCGGCCTCGCGCACGTTCCCCGCAAAGCTCGAAGGCCCCTTGAACCGCATCGCCTTCTCGGCCGTGCACACGGTCGTCGATCCCTTCGCCGACAACGATCCCTGGCTGTCGGCTGCCGTCGATTGGGACAGGACCATCGCCTTCCGCGAGCACGTCTGGGATCTCGGTCTCGGCGTTGCCGAAGCCATGGACACCGCTCAGCGCGGCATGGGGCTGGACTGGCCGACCTCGCTGGAGCTGATCACGCGCTCGGTCGCCGCCGCCAAGCGCCGCAACGCGCTGGTGTTCTCCGGTGCGGGCACGGACCATCTCGCGGTCGAGGATGCCAGGAGCCTCGACGACGTGATCCGCGCTTACGAGGAACAGATCTCGGCGGTGGAGAAGGTCGGTGGCCGCATCATCCTGATGGCATCGCGCGCGCTGGCGAAACTCGGCCGCAACGCCGATGACTACGCCAAGGTCTATGATCGCGTGCTGTCGGGGGTAGCGCAGCCCGTGATCATCCACTGGCTCGGCGACATGTTCGATCCGGCGCTGACGGGTTATTGGGGCACCGGGGATCTCGACAAGGCGATGGACACTGCGGTCGCCATCATCAACGGCAACGCCGCCAAGGTCGACGGCGTAAAAGTGTCGCTGCTCGACAAGCAGCGCGAGATCGACATGCGCCGGCGCCTCGACAAGCGCATCAAGATGTACACCGGCGATGACTTCAATTATGCGGAGCTGATCGCCGGCGACGAGCAGGGTTTTTCGCACGCGCTGCTTGGTATTTTTGACGCCATTGCGCCGGCGGCATCCTACGCACTGTCGCGACTGGCGGCTGGCGACGAGGCCGGCTTCCATGACGTGCTGGGGCCGACAGTGCCGCTGTCGCGTCACATCTTCAAGGCGCCGACGCGGTTCTACAAGACCGGCGTGGTATTCATGGCGTATCTCAATGGCCACCAGGACCATTTCACCATGGTCGGGGGACAGGAGAGCACGCGCTCCACGTTGCATCTGGCCGAGCTGTTCCGTCTGGCCGACAAGGCCGGCCTGCTCGCCAACCCTGAACTCGCGACGCAGCGGATGAAGACCGTGCTCGCCACCCACGGTATCGAATCCTGATGCGCGATTTTTCGTCCGACCACCGCTGGCTGTCGCTGAACACGGCGACCGTCCGCAAGCAGGGTGACCTGGTCGAGATCATCAACGCCTGTGCAAAGCAAGGCATCCGCGCCATCGATCCCTGGCGCGATCAGGTCGCATCCGTCGGTCTCGAGCGCGCCGCGCGCGCGGTGCGCGATGCCGGCCTCGAGCTCTCAGGCTATTGCCGCGGCGGCATGTTCACCTCGGACGCATCGCGCAGAGGCGAGGTGCGCGACGACAACAGGCGCTGCGTCGATGAAGCCAAGGCGCTGAGCGCGCCCTGCATCGTCCTCGTCGTCGGTGGCCTGCCGCAATATTCCAGGCCGGGCAGCGAGGTGTCGAAGGACATCGCGGCAGCGCGCGGGCAGGTCGAGGAAGCTCTCGCCGATATGCTCGACTATGCCAGGCAGGCAAACCTGCCGCTGGCGATCGAGCCCTTGCATCCGGCTTACGCGGCCGACCGCGCCTGCGTTAACACCACGAAGCAGGCGCTCGATATCTGCGACCGGCTCGATCCCGCTCGCAGCGGCATGCTCGGCGTCGCGCTCGACGTTTATCACGTCTGGTGGGACCCGGAGCTGATGAGCCAGGTCACGCGCGCCGGCAAGGATCGCCTGCTCGCGTTCCATGTCTGCGACTGGCTGGTGCCGACAAAGGACATCCTCAACGACCGTGGCATGATGGGCGACGGCGTCATCGACATCAAATCAGTGCGTGCGGCGGTCGAAGCGGAGGGCTTTGCTGGCTATTCCGAGATCGAGATCTTCTCCAACGCCTGGTGGAGCAAGCCAATGGGCGAGGTGCTGCAGACCTGCATCGCGCGTCATAAGACGGTGGTGTAGAGTTACCACGAGTGCGGCCCATACGGGCTTGCGAGCTGTTGCAGCGCGTTGAAGCGGGCCTTCTGCTCGCTGTCGGCGTCGCATAGAACTCGTCCAGCGCAAGTTCGCCCCGCTGGCGAAGCAGCGAACTGGTCGGAGTACCACCAAAGATGTGGTGGACTACCATCAGCTTTCAGGCAGAATGTCATCATGCCGATGCCGCAGCCTCGCCACAGTCTGTGCCAGATCGGATGCGGTAATCAGTGGCATCAACGATCAGCAGGGACGGCGGATGTACCCATGCCTGTTGATCTTGAATGGCCCCGACGTGCAACCGTCGGGGCCATTGCCGTGATCGGCGTGACATAGCTGGCGAGCTTTGCGAAGGCACCAGCGTGCTTTATTGCGGCGAAAGACCGCCAAGGACAATCTGCAATTCAATGCGCGGGGCCAAACTGGTTTGCGATCGAATTTGCCGGGCACGGCCGTTCGCTGAAAAGTCGGACGATTGCGCTATCATTGATTCACCGTCAAACACCGGACTATCACCCGTCAATTCGATCTGCGAAGCTGTGACAACACAAATGCGCTTGCAAACAAGCAAGCGTGAAGGAGGGTCCGCAGTGGATAAGGTGCAGCGTTTGCGTGCGATGAGCTCACTGTGCCGCCAACAGGCCGCGTACAACAGCATGAACAGATGGAAGCTGCTCGCAGAAGCGGAATACTGGGATCATCTGGCTAATCTCGAGTTGTCTTCTCACTTCCAGCAATGCAATGCGATCCCAAGCGCGAACTAGGCTGGGCGGAAGACGATTTCCTCGTGAGGTCGGAAACGAGGCTGTCGCTTGCGTTACGTGCCGCCGCACTCTCACAGGGAGTGCGCGGTAGGGACATGCATGGCGAGCTTTGAAGCAGGACGATTACGTCACCCCGCTCGTTCGACCGCGGCGCAAATTGCAACGAGAGAACGCGATGCCGTCCTCACGGCCCCGCGACCTGTTGCAGCGTGTTGAAGCGCGCCTTCTGCTCGCTGCTCAGCGTGGCATAGAACTCGTCCAGCGCAGGCTCTACCAGCTTGGCGGCCGTCAGCATCGCCTCGAGCCGGTGCTGCATCGCCTCCAGCCGTCCGACCGGCGTCAGCGGCACATCGTTCGGGCAAGCCGCTTGCAGGCCTTCAACGCCTTTGGCTGTCGCTTCACTGAGGCGGTCGAGCGCCTCCTTCTGCTTGCCGGCTGGGTGGAGCACAGCCTCGATCCTTTGGATCGGCAGCTGGGTCAGGCCGGATTTCGGATCGCCGCAGCCCTCGACGTTCGCTTGCTGCTGCGGCGGGTGTTCGCCGACATTCGGACCGAGCGCATTGAAGCTGGCCTGCTGCTCGTCACTGAGCGAGTTGTAAAAATTCTCCAGTGCCGGTCGCACGATCTTGACGGCTTCCAGCGTCGCGCTGATGCGGTTCATCATCGCGCGCAAGCGACCAGGGGGAGTCAATGCATAAGTCTCCGCGCAGGAGTCCTTGAACACGCCGGCGGCGTTGGCCGCCGCGGTCTTCAATTCGTCGAGCAGTGCGCGTTGCTCCGGCGCCGGCCGCACCGCTTTCGCGATATCGGCAAGCGGCCAGGCGGTGACGCCCTTGTCCGGTGTACCGCACAATTGCTGTAGCGTTTGCGGGCTCACGCTCGCGCGCGGACGGGCGCGGCTGCCGCCACCGGCTTGCGGATAGTCATACGGGTTGGCGCTGGCATAGGCGGAATAGGGGCCGTCACCACCCCAGAACACGGTGTCGACGAAGTCGTCATAGGCGTATGCCCAATAACCGGGCTCGTAGCCATAGGACCAGAACGTGTAGTTGAAAATGTCGGAGTAAGCGTAAGGCCAGAACACGGGCCCAAGCCACGCCACGAACACCGCGGGATGGCGGTATCGCCAGGCCTGCCGGGGAGCCCAGCCGCTCTGGCGGGTGGTGAGCGCTGCCTGCGCTTGCGCAGGGGCCTGCTCGCGGAAGCGCTCGGCAAATCGCCCGCGCTCGGCCGCCTGCACGGCGGCGGCAGTGGCGGCTCGCCCAACTGTGGTGGACTCGGGGCCCAGCCGCTGCAGGCGCGCCTGATCGCGCTGCTGCATGCCCTGTTCGCGCTGGAGCAGGCGGTTCTGCGTCTGCAGCGTCCGCTCCTGTGCACGTTGCGCCCGCACGCCTTCCGGCTTCTGCGACTGCAATTGCTGCACGCGCTGTTGCATCCGATCGATGCGGCTCTGCCGTTCCGAGCTCTGGCGTGTGAGCATCTCGCGCTGCCGCTGCTGCACGATTTGCTCTCGCTGCTGGATCTGCTGCTGATGTTGCTGCGCGCGCTGCTCCATCCGCTCCTGTCGCGGCGGCCGCGCGCTCCCAGCCGATGGCGCGCTTGGACGCGAGGGGGCGGCGATATGCGGCGTCGACCGCGGGGCCATGGCCGGACGTTGTGGCGCTGCCGGCGCCCGGTGGAATTCAGGTCGCGGCGCCGCCACGTGCGGGGCTGCTCGCGGCGGTGGTGCTGCAAAACGGGGGCCCGGACGCGGCGGCGGTGCGGCGATGTGGGGCGCCGGGTGCGGCGCCATGGCCGGTCGCTGCGGCATGGCCGGTGGATGGAATGCCGGGGCGGCGGGACGTGCCATGGCTGGCGGCGCCGCCGGACGTGCCATGGCTGGTGGTGCTGCTGGCCGTGCAGGCGCTGCGGCTGGACCGGCAGGTCCGCCCCTTCCATGTCCCTGGCCGGGTCCTTGGGCGAACGCGCCGACGCTCGTCGCCAGCACAGAGACACCAACTAAAGCAGCCGTAAGGCAAGCGCCATGCGGAAGCATGATTGTCGCTCCCAGCTCGTAATCGCCCACGACGTTCAACGCGCAGCTGGCGGAATCGTTCGTTGCTGGCCGCGGCCGGCATTGCGATCTTCCGACGCAGGCCGCTCAGGAGAAATCCTGCGTCAGGGTGGTGGCGAGCCGCTCCAGCGCCCAGTCGACCTGGTCGCTTGTGATCACCAGCGGCGGAGCGATGCGGATCGTTTGCTCGTGGGTATCCTTGGCGAGGATGCCCATGCCCTGAAGCGCCTCGCAGTAGCGGCGGGCGCGGCCGGCCTCGGGATGCAGTTCGACCGCCAGCATCAAGCCGCGTCCGCGCACCTCGCGGATCGTGTTGGCACGAATGTCTTTCAAACCTTCCAGAAAGCGCGCGCCCTGCCTGGCCGCGTTCTCGATCATGCCTTCCTCGGTCAGCACGCGCAGCGCCGCGCGCGCCACCGCGCAAGCAAGCGGATTGCCGCCGAACGTCGAACCGTGCTGGCCGGGCCTCAATGTCCCGAGCACGTCGTTGTTCGAGAGCACGGCCGACACCGGATAGAAGCCGCCGGACAAGGCCTTGCCTAGCAGCGTCACGTCCGCCTCGATTCCCTCGTGCTGTTCGGCGAGGAGCTTGCCGGTGCGGCCGAGCCCGGTCTGGATCTCATCGAGCACCAGCATCACGTTGTTGGTGGTGCAGAGCTCCCGCACCTCACTGAAATAGCCGGCCGGAGGAAGGATGACACCGGCTTCGCCCTGGATCGGCTCGACCAGAAAGGCGACCGTGTTTGGGGTGATTGCCTCCGCCAGTGCCGCGGCGTCGCCGAACGGGATGATCTTGAAGCCCGGCGCGAACGGCCCGAAATGTGCGCGCGTGTCGGGGTCGGTTGAAAAGCCGACGATGCCCAGCGTGCGTCCGTGGAAATTATTGGCGCAGACGATGATCTCGGCGTGGCCGTCCGGCACGCCCTTCACCTCATAGCCCCATTTGCGCACCGACTTGATCGCGCTTTCGACCGCCTCGGCGCCGCTGTTCATCGGCAGCACCTTGTGGGAGCCGGTGAGCGCCGCGATCTCTTCGTAGAAGGGGGCGAGCTGGTCGTTGTGGAAGGCCCGCGAGGTCAGCGTCAGCCTGTGCGCCTGTTCCACCATCGCCGCCAGGATTTTGGGGTGGCAGTGGCCCTGGCTGACCGCCGAATAGGCCGAGAGGCAATCGAGATAGCGGTTGCCTTCGGTATCCCAGACCCAGACACCTTCGCCGCGCGACAGGACGACCCCGATCGGCTCGTAATTGTGGGCCCCAAAGCGTGCTTCCGTTGCGACGAAATCAATGACCGACGCGCTCATCTGTCGTCACTCCATTGCTGCGCGGGGCGGTGCCAACCGACTGCACCGCCGGCCTCAGCTTGATCTGGGTATCAACTTGCCGCCTTGGAAGTCTTCATCCCCTCCGGTGGCGAAGCCCGATCTGATTTGCCAAAAGTATCAGAGGGTTCTCTACTGTGCATGGGGTTGTTTTCGCAGTTTTTGGTGTCGAGTCCTCAGCGAAGCGCACACGGCACGCTCAAAAAGCCTCGAAACCGCACCCGTCCGCCCCGCACCGGCTGGCCGCTCACGGCGTAGTCCGGGAAGCGCGCCAGGAAGCGCGAGATCGCAATCGCGCCTTCGAGCCGCGCCAGCGCCATGCCGGCGCATTGATGCGCGCCGGTGGCGAAGGCGAGATGCCGGTTCGGCGTGCGGGCGATGTCGAAGCTTTCAGGGTCCGGAAACTGCGCAGGATCGCGGTTGGCCGCCCCGATGCACAGCGTCACCGACGTGCCGGCATCGAGCGTGACGCCGCCGAGCTCGACCTTTTCCGTGGTCATGCGGTTGCCGAGCTGGTTGGAGCTCTCGTAGCGCAGCATCTCTTCGACGGCGGTCTTGATCATGTCGGGACTGCCGATCAGCCGCCGCTTCTGGTCGCGATTGCGGTCCAGCGCCACGAGGCCGTTGCCGATCAGATTGGTGGTGGTCTCGTGGCCGGCATTGAGCAGGAAGATGCAATTGTGCAGCAGCTCCTTCTCGGTCAGCCGCTCGCCATTCTCCTCACCCTGGATCAGGCGCGTCAGAACATCGCGCTCGGGATTGCCCGGCTTGTCGCGCCGGCGTGCCACCAGCGTCTGGAGATAGCTGAGAAAATCCGTCACCGCCTTGTTGCCGCGGGCGGCGACCTCGGGCGACACCACAGGTTCGAGCGCACCAAGGATCGCCAGCGACCAGTCGCGCAGCGGCCCGCGTTCCTCATGAGGCACGTCGAGCAGATTGCCGATCACCTCGATCGGGATGGACGCCGCGAAATCCTCGATCAGCTCGCAAGCCCCTTTGGCCGCGACGGCGTCGAGCAAGCCGTCCACCAGCTTGACGATGTCAGACTCCATGCCGGCGATCGCGCGCGGCGACAGCGCGCCCATGATCAGGCGACGTACGCGGGTATGCGCCGGCGGATCGTTGAAGACGAGGCTGGTGGTGTGATGTTCGTAGAGCGGGGTGTCGCCGTATTTCGGCGCGAACTCGCGCTTCTTGTCCGAGCTGAACGACTTGGTGTTCTTGTAGGTGGTGACGAGATCGTCATAACGGGTCAGGAACACGGTGCCGTTCGGCAGGCGCTTGACCGGCTCGTTCTCCCGCAGTGCACGATAGGTCGGGTAGGGGTCGTCGTAAAATTCCGGCGTCAGCTTCTCGAGGTCGAAGCTTGCCGCCAGCGCCTTCGCATCTGCGTTCATCCCGTTATACTCGCCGGTTAAAGCCGTTATGCCGTTTTTGTTGTTCTGGTCGGCGCATGCATGCGTCTACAGTCTTCCCACCTTGCTAGCCGACCGGACAGGAAAATGCACGCACGCGCTGACGCTGCCGACACGGCGCCGAATTGGCCCGACGATATTTTCGCGACCCTGCAACGCTTCGATATCAGGCAGGTGCCTTACGTGCCGGATGCCGGCCATTCGAGGCTGATCCAGCGCGTGCTGGCCTCATCCACCATGCGCGGCATTCCGCTCACGACGGAGGAGGAGGGCGTGGCGCTTCTCGCCGGCGCCTGGGCCGGCGGACAGCGCGGCGTCTTGCTGATGCAGTCGAGCGGCGTCGGCAATTGCATCAACATGCTGTCGCTGATCCCGATCCTGCGCTTCCCCTTCCTCACGCTGGTGACCATGCGCGGCGAGTGGGGCGAGTTCAATCCGTGGCAGGTGCCGATGGGATCGACCACGCAGGGCGTGTTCGAACTGTCGGGTGTCCAAGTGCTGCGGGCCTCGAACGCAGCCGAGGTGCCGGCCGTGCTCGAAGCCGCTGCGTCGCAAGCCTACAACGCGCTCACGCCTACCGCCGTCCTTCTGTCGCAGCGCCTGATCGGCGCCAAGGTTTTCACCAAATGAGCAAGGCCAATCTCCTCGACCGTCGGCAGGTGGTGTCCACGTTGCTCGCGAACCGCAAGGACGTCGTCGCGATCGGCGGCCTCGGGGCCTCGACCAACGACATGTGCGCGGCCGGCGACCACGCCCGCAATTTCTACCTTTGGGGCGGCATGGGCGGCGCCGCGATGATCGGGCTGGGGCTCGCCCTAGCGCAGCCAAAACTGCCGGTATTGGTCATCACCGGCGACGGCGAGATGCTGATGGGCATGGGCAGCCTGGCCACCATCGGGCTGCAAAAGCCTCCCAACCTCTCGATCGCAGTGCTCGACAACGAGGCCTACGGCGAGACGGGCGGCCAGACCAGCCACACCTCGGCCGCCGCGGATCTCGTCGGCGTCGCCAGGGCCTGCGGCATTGGGGATAGCCGGGCGGTCACGACCATGGCCGAGGTCGAGGCCTTTGCCAAAGCCGTTCACGACGTCTCTGCCGGGCCGCGTTTTGCCAATATGAAGATCGACAGCGCCAGCCTGGAGCGGATTTTGCCAAGCCGGGATGGGACTTACATCCTCAACCGGATCCGCGGCGACCTCGGCTTCCAGCCAATCTAGGGCGGGCCCTGTCCAGTCCCACCGGCGCCCAAGTCCTGCGCGCGGGCCGTGCAGGCGGGGGCAATTTCGACTAAATTAACAACGCATTCAGGTTGCGATGCAACATAGTGCTTGACTTTTGCGTGGGTGAGTGCTTACTCACTAGCATGAGCTCATTGCGTATGACGAGCGACCTGAGGCGTCAATTGATCCTCGGAGCCGCGAAACGCTGCTTTGCCCGACATGGCTATACCGGCACCACGACCAAGAGCGTGGCGGCCGCCGCTGCCATTTCCGAGGCGTTGCTGTTCAAGCATTTCCCGTCCAAGGCGGCTCTCTACGCCGAAATCCTCAGCGACGAATGCGAGGCGGACCCGGCGCTCACCGAGCTTCTCGAGCGGGAGCCTTCGACCGCCACGCTGGTCGAGGTGATCCGCGGCATGGTCGAGCATTTCCTGCACATCGCTGATGGTCCCGATCAGGAAGAGGCCCAGCGCCTGCGGCTGATGGCCACCAGCCACTTGGATGATGGCGAATTCGCCCGTTTGCTGTATGCCAAGATCGAGACGCTGATCGGGGCGATTTTCGTCTCCTCGCTCGAACGTGCCGTTGCCGCCGGGGACGCGCGGCTATGCAGCGGCGATCCGCTCAATCTGTTCTGGTTTGCGCATCACTCGGTGATGACTGCGGCGCTGACCAGGCTGCCCGCCACGCCTTGCCTCGCTTACGGCAAGGCTGAAGACCTCGAGCGGCAGCTGTGTGAGTTTCTCCTGAGGGGTATCGGACTTAACGACGCCGCAATTGCTTCGCATCTGGGCCACAATCAGGCCGCGGATGCCGGCAAGGCGGCGATTGCAGAGAGTGCATGACATGAACATCGTAACCGAACACAAGATTTCGGGCGAACCGATCGACAACAAGGCTCCCAAGCGTCCGGTCCGGCCGGTGCTCTGGTTCATCATCGTCGGCACGCTCCTGGCGGTGCTGGTCGGCGGCCTCGTCTGGTTCAACTATTTCCGCGGCCAGATGATCAAGCAGTTCTTCGCCAACAACAAGCCGCCGCCGACCGCTGTCAGCGCGGCAGAGGCCAAGTCCGAGGTGGTGCCGAACTTGCTCACCGCGGTCGGCGGCCTCGTCGCCGTGCACCAGGTCGACGTCAGTGCCGACGTCAACGGCCGCGTCACCGAGATCAAGTTCGCGCCGGGCACGCGCGTCGAAGCCGGCACGCCGCTGGTCCAGCTGTTCGACGCGCCGGAGCAGGGCGACCTTGCCAATTACAAGGCCCAGGCGACCGTCGCGCAGCTGTCGCTTGATCGTGCCAAGCAGCTGGCCGCGCGCCAGTTCGGTCCGCAGGCGACCGTCGATACCGCGCAGGCCGCCTACGACCAGGCGCAGGCCGGCATCGCCAAGACCGAGGCGCTGATCTCGCAGAAGCTGGTGCGCGCACCGTTCTCCGGTGATCTCGGCGTCCGCAAGGTCGAGGTCGGTCAGTATCTGACGGCGGGTACGGCGATCGTGTCGTTGACCGATCTGTCGGAGCTGTGGGCCAACTTCACCGTGACGGAAAAGGATTCCGGCAGCCTCAAGGTCGGCCAGACTGTCAAGTTGAAGGTCGATGCCTATCCGGGCCGCATCTTCGAAGGCAAGATCACCACGATCGAACCGCAAATCTCGACCGACACCCGCAATATCCGCGTGCAGGCGACGATCGCCAATCCGGAGAAGATCCTGAAGCCCGGCATGTTCGTGACCACCACGGTGGTGCTGCCGGACAAGCCGGCCGTGATCACCGTTCCGGAGACGGCGGTCGACTACACGCTGTACGGCGACTCGGTGTTCGTGATCACCGAGAAGAAGGAAGCCGACGGCAAGACCAGCCTGTCCGCGGTGCGCACCTTCGTGCAGACCGGCAACCGGGTCGAAGGTCGCGTCGAAATCATCAAGGGCGTGAAGGCGGGCGACAAGGTCGTCGCCGTCGGCCAGCTCAAGCTGCAATCGGGCGCGGCGGTGTCGATTTCGACCGACCCGGCTCCGCAGATCC
This sequence comes from Bradyrhizobium genomosp. III, assembly GCF_000261705.1. NCBI lineage: Bacteria > Pseudomonadati > Pseudomonadota > Alphaproteobacteria > Hyphomicrobiales > Nitrobacteraceae > Bradyrhizobium > Bradyrhizobium genomosp. III. The sequence continues at coordinate 49,776 of NZ_AJQF01000063.1, forward strand.
CGGCGCAGCCGCCGCGCTACTGACCCTCTGCATTCAAGTGATCCGGCTCGGCCGGATCACTTTCCTTGAGATACAGAAATCGAGATCGCCGCGATGCGCTTCACCGACATTTTCATCAAGCGACCGGTCCTGTCGGTCGTCGTCAGCCTGCTGATCCTGCTGATCGGCCTGCGCGCGGCGATGGTGCTGCCGATCCGGCAATATCCCAAGCTTTCGAACACGGTCATCAACATCACGACCGTCTATCCCGGCGCGTCCGCGGACCTGATCCAGGGCTTCATCACGACGCCGATCGAGCAGGCCGTCGCCTCGGCTGAAGGCGTCGACTACATGACCTCGTCCTCGGTGCTCGGTACCTCGACGATCCAGGTGTACATCAAGCTGAATTTCGATCCGAACCAGGCGCTCACCGAGGTGCTGGCCAAGACGAATTCGGTCAAATATCTGATCCCGAAGGAATCCAACGACCCGATCGTGACCAAGACCACGGGCCAGACCACGGCCGTGATGTATCTCGGCTTTTCGTCCGAAGAGCTGTCGGGCTCGGCGATCTCGGATTATCTGACGCGCGTGGTGCAGCCGGTGTTGTCGACGGTCGACGGCGTCGCCTCGGCCGACATTCTCGGCGGCCAGACCTTTGCAATGCGGCTGTGGCTCGATCCCTTGAAGATGGCGGGCCGCAACGTGTCGCCGGCCGACGTCGCCGCGGCGATCCAGGCCAACAACTTCCAGTCCGCGGCGGGGCAGACCAAGGGCTATCTGATCGTTTCCAACATTTCCACGAACACAAGCCTCACTGACGTCAACCAGTTCCGGAAGATGATCGTCAAGGCCAAGGACGGCGGCTTCGTCCGGATGGAGGACATCGCCACGGTCGAGCTGGCCGCGCAGAGCACGGATGCGAGCGTCGCCTTCAACGGCGAGCATGCGATCTTCATCGGCGTGAACGCGACGCCGCAAGGCAACCCGCTGACTCTGGTCAAGGGCGTGCGCGCGCTGTTCCCGGAGCTCGAGCGCAATCTGCCGCCGTCGATGAAGATGAAGGTTGCCTACGATTCGACCAAGTTCATCCAGTCCTCGATCGACGAGGTCGAGAAGACGCTGGGCGAAGCCGTGATCATCGTGATCGTGGTCATCTTCCTGTTCCTGGCCTCGCTCCGCTCGGTCATCATTCCGGTTGTCACGATTCCGCTGTCGATGATCGGCGTCTGCACCCTGATGCTGGCGCTAGGCTTCAGCTTCAACCTGCTGACGCTGCTGGCGATGGTGCTGGCGATCGGCCTCGTGGTCGACGACGCCATCGTCGTGGTGGAGAACATCCATCGCCATCTGGAGGAGGGCAAGACGCCGGTCCAGGCGTCGCTGGAAGGGGCGCGTGAAATCGTCGGCCCGATCATCTCGATGACCATCACGCTCGCCGCGGTGTACGCGCCGATCGGCTTCCTTGGCGGCCTCACCGGTTCGCTGTTCCGCGAGTTCGCTTTCACGCTTGCGGGATCAGTGATCGTGTCGGGCGTGATCGCGCTGACGCTGTCGCCGATGATGTGCTCGGTGCTGCTCAAGAACACCGAAGAAGGCCGCTTCGCCAAGCTCGTCAACAAGGTGTTCGGCGCGCTGACGCGATGGTACGGCCGCAGGCTCGACCGTTCGCTGGATTACAAGGCGATTACCGGCCTGTTCGCGATCACGATCCTCGGGCTCGTCGGCTTCCTCTATATGCACACCTCGAAAGAGCTGGCGCCTGAAGAAGACCAGGGCATCGTGTTCGCGGTGACCAAGGCGCCGAAATACGCCAATATCGATTATGTCGATTTCTATGGCGAGAAGCTCGACAAGGAATTCGAGAAATTCCCCGAGACCGATCTGCGCTTCGTGCTGAACGGCATCAACGGTCCGCAGGGCGGCATCGCCGGCATGCTGCTCAAGCCCTGGGACGAGCGCAAACGTTCGGCGATCCAGCTGAAGCCGCTGGTGCAGGCCGAACTCTCCAAGATCGAGGGCGTGCAGGCGTTCGCGTTCAACCTGCCGCCGCTGCCGGGCGGACCGGGCGGTCTGCCGGTGCAGATGGTGATCAATTCCACCGCGGGTTTCCAGACGGTCTTCGAGCAGATGGAGAAGCTGAAGGACTCTGCGCGCAAGAGCGGCATGTTCATCGTCTCCGACAGCGATCTCGCCTACAACCAGCCGAACGTGGAGGTCACGATCGACCGTACCAAGGCGCAGGATCTCGGCGTCAACATGCAGAACCTCGGCAGCACGCTGGCCGTGCTGCTGGGCGGCAACTACATCAACCGCTTCAATCTCGAGGGCCGTTCCTATCAGGTGATCCCGCAGGTGCCGCGCAGCAGCCGGCTGTCGCCGGAATCGCTCGGTGGCTATTACGTGACGACCAACACGGGCCAGCAGCTGCCACTGTCGACCGTGGTCTCAGTCAAGACCAAGACCGCCCCGAATTCGCTGACCCACTACAACCAGCTCAATTCGGCGACGTTCTCGGCCGTGCCGATGCCCGGCGTGACGGTCGGTGCGGCGGTGGACTTCCTCGAGGGCGAGGCGAAGAAGCTGCCGGCCGGCTTCAGCCACGACTATCTCGCGGACTCCCGGCAGTACGTGCAGGAAGGCAATCAGCTCGCGATCACCTTCGGCTTCGCGCTGATCATCATCTTCCTGGTGCTGGCTGCGCAGTTCGAGAGCTTGCGTGACCCGTTGGTGATCATGATCTCGGTGCCGATGGCGATCGTCGGTGCGCTGATCCCGCTGTTCTTCGGCGTGGCGACCATGAACATCTATACCCAGGTCGGTCTGCTCACCCTGGTCGGCCTGATCACCAAGCACGGCATCCTGATGGTGGAGTTCGCCAACGAGCTCCAGGTCAACGAGCGGCTCGACCC
>NZ_AJQF01000064.1:0-27676 GCF_000261705.1 Bradyrhizobium genomosp. III
CCGCATCCGCCTGCGGCCGATCCTGATGACGACGGCCGCGATGGTGACCGGCCTGATCCCGCTCCTGACCGCAACCGGCGCGGGGGCGGCCAGCCGCTTCTCGATCGGCCTGGTCGTCGTCGCCGGCATGTCGATCGGCACGCTGTTCACGCTGTTCGTGCTGCCCGCGGTCTACGTGGTGCTGGCGACCGACCATCGCGCGGCGGCCGATTCCGAGCGGAACAAGCAGGTCAACGAGCTCGACCTCGGCTCCAAGGCCCTGCGGCCGACCTGAAGCCGCTGGCTCGCAAGCGATCCAGAGGGCGGCAGCGGCGGGTCCGCTGCCGCCCTTTTTCGTTGCGCCCGGGCGCCGGTTTCGATGGGCGAGGGCCTTATCCCGCGCTTGCGAAAGACAAGGTCCCGTCTTCTTGCTAGGTTTCGGGTGATGAGCCTTTCCCTCCATCCCGACACCCCGCAAGCCAGGACGCTGCCGAGCGTGGCCTCGGATGGCGTCGCTGCCGGCGGGGGAACGGGACGAGGGATCAGGACCCGGCTGTTCACCAAATATGTCGCGCTGTTCGTGGCTGTCGTCGCCATCGCGCTGCTGGCCAACGGTCTGTTCGAGGTCTTCTTCTATTATCGCGAGCACAAGGCTTCGCTGATCCGGGTCCAGCATGAGCAGGCCGAGGCGGCCGCGGCCAAGATCGGCCAGTTCGTCAAGGAGATCGAGAGCCAGCTCGGCTGGACCACGCAACTGCCCTGGTCGGCGGGCTCGATCGAGCAGCGTCGGTTCGACGCGCTGCGGCTGTTGCGCCAGGTGCCCGGGATTACCGAGCTTGCCCAGGTGGACTCGACCGGCAAGGAACGGTTGCGTGTCTCGCGGCTGGCGATGGACGCGATCGAGAGCGGGATCGACCTATCCAACGATCCGAAGTTCACCGAGGCGGTCGCGCACAAGGTCTATTACGGCCCGGTCTATTTCCGCCGGGAGTCCGAGCCCTACATGACGCTGGCCCTGGCCGGCGCGCGCAGGGATGCCGGTGTCAGCATTGCCGAGGTCAATCTCAAGCTGATCTGGGACGTGGTCTCGCAGATCAAGGTCGGCCAGCACGGGCACGCCTATGTCGTCGGTCCGGAAGGGCGCCTGATCGCGCATCCCGATATCAGTCTCGTGCTGCGCAACACCGACATGTCCGGCCTCGCGCAGGTGCGCGCCGCCCAGGCTGCCGGCGGCACCATGCCGAACGCGCTCGAGGAAGCGCGCAACATCCAGGGACAGAAGGTCTTGACCGCATCGGCGCCGATCGAGCCGTTGCACTGGACCATGTTCGTCGAGCTGCCGGTCGAGGAGGCCTATGCATCGCTCTACGCCTCGCTGCAGCGGCTTGCGATCGTGCTGCTCGCGGCGTCGATCTTCGCGGTGCTTGCGGGGATATTTTTGGCGCGCCGCATGGTCGGGCCGATCCAGGCGCTGCGCAGCGGCGCGGAAAGGATCGGCGGTGGCGACTTCTCCCAGCGCATCTCGATCCGGACGGGCGACGAGCTCGAAGGGCTCGCCGACCAGTTCAACGACATGGGCGGGCGCTTGCAGGAATCCTATGCCGATCTCGAAAACAAGGTCGAACGGCGAACAGCGGAATTGAGCGAGTCTCTCCAGCAGCAGACGGCGACCGCCGACGTGCTGAAGGTCATCAGCCGCTCGGCGTTCGATCTGCAAACCGTGCTGAATACGCTCGTCGGATCGGCCGCCCGCTTGTGTGACGCCGACGAGGGAACGATCTTTCGACCGCGCGATGGCGCTTTCTATTTGGCGGCAAGCTGCGGCCTCGATGCGGAGCAGGAAAGCAAGCTTCGGACCTTTGCTTCTTTACCAGAACGGGGAAGTGTGGTCGGGCGTACGCTGCTCGAAGCCAAGACGGTTCACGTCCCCGATGTGCAGGCCGATCCGGACTATGCACCCTCATCCGCGCGAAGGCGGTCCAATGTGCGTACGATGCTCGGTGTCCCCCTGCTTCGAGAAGGATCGCCAATCGGCGTGTTCGTCTTGACGCGACATATGGTGCGTCCCTTCAGCGAGAAGCAAATCGAACTCGCCACGACCTTTGCAGACCAAGCCCTTATCGCGATCGAAAATGTTCGATTGTTCGAGGAGGTTCAGGAACGCACGACAGAGTTGTCGCGATCCCTCGACGACCTGCGCGCCGCCCAGGATCGCCTGATCCAGACCGAGAAGCTTGCCTCGCTCGGTCAGCTCACCGCCGGCATCGCCCACGAGATCAAGAATCCGCTCAACTTCGTCAACAATTTCTCCGCGGTCTCCACCGAGCTGATCGACGAGCTCAAGGAGGCCCTGCAATCGGCTGCGCTCGACGGCAAGACCAGGGAGGAGGTCGACGAGCTGACTGGCATGCTCAGGAGCAATCTCGAGAAGGTGGTGCAGCACGGCAAGCGTGCCGATTCCATCGTCAGGAACATGCTGCTGCATTCGCGCGAAGGTTCCGGCGAGCATCGGGCCGTCGACATCAATGCGGTCGTGGAGGAGAGCCTCAATCTCGCCTATCACGGCGCGCGGGCCGAACGTCCCTCCTTCAACGTCACGCTTCAGCGCACGTTCGATCCCGCTGCCGGTATGGTCGAGATCTATCCGCAGGAGATCACGCGCGTCTTCCTCAACCTGATCTCGAACGGCTTCTATGCCACGGCCAAACGCAAGGAGAGCGCGGGTGAGGCCTTCGAGCCGACCTTGAGCGCGGCAACCAAGGACCTCGGCGACAGGGTCGAGATCCGGATCCGTGACAATGGCACCGGAATTCCGCCCGAGGTGAAGGAGAAGATGTTCAACCCCTTCTTCACCACCAAGCCGGTCGGCGAGGGCACCGGGCTCGGCCTGTCCATGAGCCACGATATCGTCGTGAAGCAGCACGGCGGCACCATCGACGTGAACACCATGCAAGGTGTATTCACCGAGTTCATCATCACCCTGCCGCGTACGATGGCGGCGGAGGGCACTTCCGGAGGCAAGTCGTGAACGTTTACATCCTGGTCGTCGATGACGAGCCCGACGTCGAGGCGCTATTCCGGCAGCAATTCCGGCGCGAGCTGCGCGCCGGCCGCTTCCAGATGGAGTTCGCCTCCTCCGCGCCCGATGCGCTCAAGCGGGCCGCCGAGGTTCGCGATCCCTCGCTGATCCTGATCCTGTCCGACATCAACATGCCCGGCATGAGCGGGCTCGACATGCTGCCGAAGGTGCGTGCCGCGCATCCGGACGTTCCCGTCATCATGATCACGGCCTATGGCGACGCCGAGACGCGGCGAAAGGCGATCGAGCGCGGCGCCGTCGGGCTCCTCACCAAGCCAATCGACTTTGCCTTGCTGCGGCAGGAGATCGACACGAGGCTCGAGCAAGCCGCATGAGCGCGACCATCCTCTTCGTCGACGACGAGCCGGATCTCGAGGCGCTGGTCCTGCAAAAATTTCGCAGGCAGATCCGCGACGGACAGGTCGTCATCATATTCGCTCGCGACGGTCTCGAGGCGCTGGCCTCGCTCGAGCAGAATCCGCAGGTCGACATGGTGGTCTCCGATATCAACATGCCCAGGATGGACGGGCTATCGCTGCTCGCGAAACTCCAGGAGGCCGAGGACAAGAAATCGACCATCATCGTCTCGGCCTATGGCGACATGAGCAATATCCGCACCGCCATGAACCGCGGCGCGTTCGACTTCCTGACCAAGCCGATCGACTTCGCCGATCTGGAGGCCACGATCGAGAAGACCATCCGCCATATCGAGATGCTGCGCGAGGTTCGGCGGCGCCAGATGGAAGCCGAGCGCGCCCACGCCGCGCTGTCGCGCCATTTCTCGCCCGAGCTCGCCAAGCGTCTGGCCGCCAGCGGCGACGGAGAGGGGATCGAAGTTCAGTGGCGCGATGTCGCCACCATCTTCACCGATATTACCGGCTTCACCTCGTTGGTCGAGAGCGCGCCGCCCGAGACGTTGGGCAAGCTGCTCAACGAGTATGTCGGCGGCATGACCGAAATCGTCTTCGTCCATGAGGGCACGGTCGCAAAGATCATCGGCGATGCGATCCAGGTGCTCTTCAATGCGCCCGGCGATCAGCCGGATTATGCCACGCGTGCGGTCGCCTGCGCCCATGAGCTCGACGCCTGGGCGCAGGACTTTCGCGCGCGCCAGAGCGCCATGGGTGTGACCTTCGGTGCCACCCGCATCGGCATTCACGCCGGTCCCGCGCTGGTCGGCAATTTCGGCGGCAATCGCTTCTTCGACTACACCGCCTATGGGGACTCCATCAACATTGCGGCGCGGCTGGAGGCCGCCAACAAGCATCTGGGCACCCGCATTTGCGTCAGCGCCAGCGTCGCCGAGGCGGCCGAGAATTTTCAAGGCCGCCCCGTGGGGGAGCTGATGCTGCGCGGACGCAGCGAGCCGTTGCGCGCCTTCGAGCCGCTGCCACCGGGCAAGTTCGAAGCGCCGGAAACGGCACTGTATTCGGAGGCTTTCGCCAAGATGGAGGCCGGCGATGCCGCGGCCATGCCGGCCTTTGCCGCGCTGGTCGGCATGCACGCCGACGATTCCCTGGCCGGCTTTCACCTGAAGCGCTTGCTCAACGGCGCCAAGGGCATTCGCATGCAACTGGAATAGGGGTTCGACATGATGCGTGACTTCTCTGCCGGCAATTACCGTTTCATTCCGTCCGTGTTCCAGTATTCGGCGGGCGCCGCCGCGGATGACGGCTACGAAATCGAACGCGTCCGCTTCGACCGTGTGGTCCCGCTCGCGGAAGGGTTTGCGCTGGCGGCGAAATTCATCCAGGAGGCCGGGCGGCCGTTGACGGCATTCTGTGCCTGCGAGCTGCGTTCACCGGCAGCCTTCAGCGAAGAGGGCTTTCGCGCGTTCAACCTGCACTATGTGAAGACGCTGTCCGAATGGGGCATCTTCGACGGCACCACCAATCCGGTGGCGCGCAGCAATGTCTGTCCCGAGATCGATCCGCCGTCCGAGCCGTCGTTCTATGCGTTCTCGTTCACGCGTCCGACCCGCTCGAAAGCGCCGTCCTTCGTGATATCAGGCGGCGCCGAGGCACGCGAGGGCAGCGGCACCTATGTCGAGCGCACCGTGCGCTATCGCGACCTCAGCCCTGAGGGGCTGCGGGAGAAGGTGCGCTTCACCACGACGTCGCAGATGGAAAACCGGATGGTGGCTTTCGGCTTCGGCTGGAACGACACCACTGCGGTGCAGGCATATTCAGTGCACGATTTCCACCATACGCTCGTCGACGAACTGGTCCGCCGCGGCGCGTTGCGCTCCGGCCTGACCTGGCATTTCGCCCGCCCGCCGGTGGTCGATCTCGAATACGAGATGGATTGCCGCCGCGTGATGCGGGAAGCGGTGATCTAGCGCTGCCGCGGGTCGAGCGCGTCGCGCAGGCCGTCGCCGAGCAGGTTCAGCGACAGCACCACGAGGAAGATCGCAAGCCCCGGCCAGATCGCCATCCACGGCGCCTGGGTCAGGAAGCGCTGCGCGGCGTTGAGCATGCTGCCCCAGGACGGCGCCGGCGGCTGCTGGCCGAGGCCGAGGAACGACAGCGCGGCTTCGGCGATGATGGCGGCGGCAATCGACAGTGTCGCCTGCACCAGCAGCGCGGGCAGGATGTTCGGCAGGATATGCGAGAGCGCGATCCGCCATGGCGGATTGCCGAGCGCGCGCGCGGCCTCGACATAGTCCTCGGCCTTGACGACGAGCACCTGGCCGCGGGTCAGGCGGATGAAGATCGGCGTTGCGGAGATGCCGATCGCGATCATGGCATTGCCGAGGCTCGGCCCGAGGAACGCCGCCAGCGCGATCGCCAGGATCAGGAACGGGCAGGCCAGCATCGCATCCGTGATCCGGCTGATCAGCGCATCGACGAAGCCACCGCGATAGCCAGCGACGAGACCGAGCGGCACGCCGATGCCGAGCGCGATCGCCACCGAGATGAGGCCCGCGAGCAGCGAGGCGCGCGCGCCGTAGACGATCCGGCTGAAGATGTCGCGGCCGAGCTCATCGGTGCCGAACCAGTGCGCCGAGGTGGGCGGCTTGCGCACCAGGCTCCAGCTCGTCGCGATGGGATCATAGGGCACGATCAGTGGGGCCAGCACGGCGAGCACGATGAACATCGTGAGCACGACGAGCCCGAATATCGCCGCCTTGCGCTTGAACAGCCGCCGGCGCGCGCGGCGGGCCGGGCTATCCAGCTCGTCGGCTTGCTTGAGAGGGCCGGGCAGCGCGGCGTCGGTCATGCTCTAGCCTCGCAGCCGTGGATTGACGAGGATATAGGCGATGTCGGCAACGAGATTCAGCGTGATGTAGATCGTGGCCGTCACCAGCACGACGCCTTGCACGACGGCGTAGTCGCGGTTGAAGACGGCGTCCACGATCAGCTTGCCGAAGCCGGGGATGGAGAAGATCTGCTCGGTCAGGACTGCGCCGGACAACAGCGTCCCGAGCTCGAGCGCGCCGAGCGTGATGACGGGCGTCAGCGCGTTGCGCATGGCGTGCTTCAGGATCACCGAGCGCTCCAGGAGTCCCTTGGCCCGGGCGGTGCGGACGTAGTCGCTTTCCAGCACCTGCAGCATGGCGCTGCGGGTATGCCGCATCAGGACCGCGGCAATGGCATTGCCGAGCACGAAAGCCGGCATGATGGTGGCGGCCAGGCTCGCGCGCCAGTTCTCGGTGAGCGGCACGTAGCCGGACGCCGGCAGCCAGCCGAGCTCGATCGAGAACAGGAAAATCAGCATGATCCCGAGCCAGAAGTTCGGCGTCGAGATGCCCCACAGCGCAAACAGGTTCGCGCCGTAGTCCCAGGCCGAGCCCTTCTTCACGGCCGCGACGATGCCGGCGGGGATGCCGATCAGGAACGCGATCACGATCGCCATGCCGCCGAGCTGCAACGTCACCGGCAGCTTCTGCGCGATCAGCTCGCGCACCGGCATCTTGTTGCGCAGCGACTCGCCGAAATCGCCCGAGAGCACGCCCTTGATCCAGTAGGCGTACTGCACCGGGACCGGCTGATCGAGCCGGTACTGATGACGGATCTGCTCGATCACGGCGGGATCGCGCTCTTCGCCCGCCATCACCAGCGCGGGATCGCCCGGCAGCAATTGCTGCAGCGAGAAGATCAGCACCGAGACGAAGAACAGCGTCGGCACGATCTGCGCAAGGCGGCGGGCGAGGAAGTTCAGCATTCTCGCGGCGTCACTTCAGCTTGAGTCCGATGACACGCACGAGGCCGTCGGGCATCTGCTTGTAGCCTTCGAGCTTGGTCGTGTGCGCGATGATGATGCGGCGGTGGTAGAGGTACAGCAGCGGCTCTTCGTCCTGGACCAGCTTGGCCAGGGCCTCATAGCTGGCCTTGCGCTTGGCGGGATCGGTGACCGATCTCGCGTCTTCCAGTGCCTTGTCGGCCTGCGGGTTGTTCCACGCGCCGTAATTCTGCGGCGCGCCGCTGTGCAGGAACACGAAGCTGTTGCCGTCGGGATCGACGCGCCCGCTCCAGGCGAGCATATAGGCCTGGTAGTCGCCGGCCTCGGCCTGCTTCAGCCCGGTCGCGAATTCGGTGAGGCGGATCTTCATGTCGAACCCAGCCTCGGCCGCCATCGACTGGATCACCTGCGCCGGCGTCTCGGTCTCCGCGCCCTTGGGCACCAGGAAATCGACGCTGACCGGCGGTGTCGCGCCGGCTTCCTTCAGCAGCGCCTTGGCCTTCTCGACATTGCGGGGACGGACCGGAAGGGATTTCTGATAGTAGGGATGATCAGGGTTGACCCATTGATTGCCGACCTGAAACTCGCCGTTGAATACGACCTGGTTGATGGCGTCGCGGTCGATCGCAAGGTCGAGCGCCTGCCGCACCTTTGCGGATTGGCTGAGCGGCCCCTTGGCCTTGTCCTTGCCGATGTTGAGCGTGATGCCCTGATAGCCGAGCTCGATGGCGGTCGCGACTTTCAGCCGTGAATCCGCGCGGACTTCCTTCAGGTCGGTGGCAAGCACGCGCTCGATCAAATCGAGGCCGCCGGATTTCAAGTTCGCAAGCCGCACCGTGGCATCGACGATCGGCTGGAACACGATCTTGTCGATGAAGACGTTGTCCTTGTTCCAATAGTCCGCGAACTTTTCGAACACGATGCGGTCCTGCTGCACGCGCTCGACGAATTTATACGGGCCGGCGCAGACCGGGCGCAGGCCGAATTTGTCGCCGGCCTCTTTCGCCGCCTTAGGCGACACCATCATCCCGGCGCGGTCGGTGAGCTGAGCGAGCAGCGGCGAGAACGGTGACTTCAGCACCAGCTTGACCGTGAGGGGATCGACGACTTCGATGTGATCGACCGAGGCGAGCTCGGGTTTGCGGAAGGATCCGGGGAACGTCAGATGCCGTTCCAGCGAGAACTTGGCGGCTTCCGCGTCGAACGGTTCGCCGTCGTGGAATTTCACGCCGGGCCGCAGCTTGATGACCAGCGCCTTGCCGTCGTCGGCGGTTTCGCTCGACAGCGCGAGCTGCGGCACGATGTTGAGCTTCTCGTCGATGTCGAACAGCTTGTCGCAGAAGGCGGAGAACACGATGCGGCCGACATAGGTGCGCGCCATCGTGGGATCGAGGATGTCAGGGTCCTCGGCGAGGCCGATGCGCAGCGTGGTCTGGGCCTGCGCGGCTCCAAGCGACAGCAGGACGGCGGCGGCCGTTGCGGCCAGGCGAAACATCTTCATCGGACAGTCCCCATTGCTTCGGCTATGTCGTTGTGGGCGCGGTGCCTTGTATACCAACCCCGGCGGTGGCAGCGCCTTCCGTCTTTTGGCTGAAGGCGGCGACCAATTTTGCAAGCGCCGGCGAAAACCCGCCGGCTGCCGGCAATATGGCGTCGGCAGACGGCAGTTCCGCCGTGCGGTGGCAGGCGGCGGCGTGGCCCGTGCCGTCAGCTAGAAGTGCCGGCGCCTCGTTGCGGCAGAGCTCGATCACGAACGGGCAGCGGGTGTGGAAGCGGCAGCCAGAAGGCGGGTTGAGCGCGCTCGGGATCTCGCCCTCGAGCAGGACGGTCGCGCGCTTCACCTTCGGCTGCGGCAGCGGGATCGCGGACAACAGCGCCCGGCTATAGGGGTGGCGCGGCGAGGCGAACAGCGCGTCCGCCTCCGCCGTCTCGACGATCTGGCCGAGATTCATCACCGCGACGTGGTCGGCGATGTGCTTGACCACGGCGAGGTCGTGCGAGACGAAAATATAGGCGAGGCCGAGCCGGTCCTGGAGCTCGCGCAGCAGATTGAGGATCTGCGAGCGGATCGAGACGTCCAGCGCCGAGACCGGCTCGTCGCAGATGATCAGCTTCGGCTCGACCGCGAGCGCGCGAGCAATGGCGATGCGCTGGCGCTGGCCGCCGGAGAATTCGTGCGGATAGCGCCGCGCCAGCCTCGGCTCCAGCCCGACCAGCCGCAGCAGCTCCGCGACGCGCGCACGCCGCTCTGCCGGCGGCACGAGATCGTGCAGTGCCAGCGGTTCGGTCAGGATCTGGCCGACCGTCATGCGCGGATTGAGCGAGGCGTAGGGGTCCTGGAAGATGATCTGGGCCTCGCGGCGGAAGGCGCGGAGCGCATAGGGATCGAGCGAGAGGAGATCGCGGCCGTCGAACCGGATCGTGCCCGCATCCGGCTCGATCAGCCGCAGCACCAGGCGGCTGACGGTGGATTTGCCGCAACCGGATTCGCCGACCAGGGCCAGCGTCTTGCCGGCCTCGAGCGAGAAGCTGACGCCATCGACCGCCTTGACATGCGCCAGTGCCCGGCCGAACAGCGAGCGCTCGGCGACGAAATGCTTGACCAGGCCTGTAACCTCGAGCAGAGCGGTCATCGTTCGTGATCCCGACGAAACTCAGTCTCGTGTCCCGGGCGCGGCGCAACGCGAAGTGTTGCGACGCTGAACCGGGAGCCAGTCTGCCGCCACATGGGCCCCGGTTCAGCAGCGCACCACCGCGCTGCGCTTGTGCTGCGCTGCCCCCGGGGAACGGGAAGAGAGAACGAGGCCATCACGACACCAAGCGTTCGAGCGGCGCGCGGATGCAGCGCGAGAGGTGGCCGGGGCTGACTTCGATCAGTGGTGGCGGCGCCGTGGTGCAGGCGTCCAGCACGAACGGGCAGCGCGCGGCGAAGCGGCAGCCTGCCGGCGGCTGCGCCATGTTCGGCACCATTCCTTCGATCGTCGCAAGCTGTTCGGCCCGGTGGTCGAGCCGCGGGATCGAGCCGAGTAGGCCGACGGTGTAGGGGTGCTGCGGCGCCGAGAACAATTCGTCCACCGGCGCGCGCTCGACGATCTCGCCGGCATACATCACCGCGACCTCGTCGCAGACCTCGGCGACCACGCCGAGATCGTGCGTGATCAGGATGATCGCGGCGCCGCTTGCCGCTTTCAACTCCCGCATCAGCTCCAGGATTTGCGCCTGCAAGGTGACATCGAGCGCAGTGGTCGGCTCATCGGCGATCAGCAGGCGCGGGTCGCAGGCCAGCGCCATCGCGATCATCACGCGCTGGCGCATGCCGCCGGAGAGCTTGTGCGGATATTCGTCGACGCGCCGCTCGGGCGAGGGGATGTGGACCCGGCGCAGCAGCTCGATCGCCCGCTCGCGCGCGCTTTTCCGCGAGCCGCCGCGGTGGCGCAAAATGGTCTCGATGATCTGGTCGCCGATGGTGAAGCTCGGATTGAGCGAGGTCATCGGCTCCTGGAAGATCATCGCGAGCCGGTTGCCGCGCAGATTGCGCAGGGTCTGGTCCGGCGTCTGCAGGAGGTCGAGGCCGTCGAAGCGGATCGCGCCCGATATCTCCGCGCTTTGTTTCGGCAGCAGGCCCATGATCGCCAGCGAGGTCACGCTCTTGCCGCAGCCGGATTCGCCGACGAGGCCGAGGGTCGCGCCGTTGGCGACACTGAGGTCGACACTGTCGACCGCGTGGGTGATGCGGCCGTCGTCGCCGTGGAAGCGGATGCGGAGGTCCCTGATCTCGATGAGAGGGCTCGCGCTCATGATTGCCTTGCACGCGCTGCTTGGATGCTGGCGTCGACGACGCCGCGGTCGGTGTTGCCGGCCGGGTTCCGTCGCGTCGGCATGGAATCGCGAAAATGCACCCAGAGCTCGTGGCTGACGTGTTCGAGACGTTCGAGCTCGCCGAGCGGGTCGGGATGGTCGTCGGCGCGAATGTCCAGCGCCGGCCATTCCTCCTCGCCGTGAATCAACAGCGCGGCGGACTGCTTGCCGCGCTTGTCGCCGCCGGCGGCTTCCCCGGCGCGCATCGCGGCGAGCAGGCGGCGCGGGAAGGGCAGGCTGTCATTGGCGATATAGGTCTTTGCGGTCTCGTCGAGCACGTCGGCGCCGGCCAGCATGTTGCCGGCGATGGAAAAGCCGCTGCCTGCGACGTGCCCGCACCAGTCGACGCAGTCGCGCCCGGTATGTGCGGCGATCTCGCCGCTCGCATCCATGATGTGGATCTGACGGCTCTCGCGGCCATCGTCGGTCGCGAGTAGCGCGGCCAGCACGTCGCGCGCATTGAGGCCTTCCCGCAACAGCTTGACGCCGTCGATGCCGTAATAGGGATTGACGAAGGCCTGCGTCGCGATGGCGCCGACGCCGGCGGCAATATACGGCACGCGTGCGCCGACGGCGAAAAAACGTGTCGCAACAGCGATGCCGAACTGGCCGGTGAAAGGGTCTCGCGCGATGATCGACCAGGTCATGTGCTGCCTTCAGCGTCCCGCGGCGTAACCTTGCATGCCGCGCGGATTGGCGGCGGCGCGCCGGCGCCGACCCACGCGCGAGGCTGCGGTGAGCCGGCCTTCGGACCAGTCGGGACCGACTTCCACGATATGCCCGCGCTCACGAAGGTTCTCGATCGTCGCCTTGGGTACGCGATTTTCCACCACGAGCACGCCGGGGCGCGCGGTACGCGGCCAGAACGAGATCGGGAAATGCTCGGAATGCCAGGCCGGCGCGTCGATCGCTTCCTGGAGATTGAGATTGCAATGGACGTGGCGTAGGAAGAATTGGGTGATCCACTGGTCCTGCTGGTCGCCGCCGGGCGAACCCCAGGCGAGGTAAGGCTCGCCGTCGCGCAGCGCCATGGTCGGCGACAGCGTTGTGCGCGGCCGCTTGCCCGGTGCGAGCGAACCGGGTTGGTTCTCCTCCAAATCGAACATCTGGGCGCGGCTGCCGAGACAGAAGCCGAGCTCGGGAATGATGGGCGAGGATTGCAGCCAGCCGCCCGACGGCGTCGAGGACACCATGTTGCCGTCCCGGTCGATGATGTCGAAATGCACGGTGTCGCCGCGCACCTCGCCGAAGCGCCCCACGGTTGGTTCACCGGCGCCGAGCGCGCCAACGGCCTCGCGCTGGCCTTCAGCGCGGCGCAGCTTGACGACGCCGCCAAAGCCTTCAATCGCGCCGGGCCGGAGATCGAGCGAGGCCTTCTCGGTAATCAGCTTACGACGTTCGTCGTTATAGGCGTCCGATAGCAGCGTCGTAATCGGGATCTCGCTGAACTTGGGATCGCCGTAGAATTTCTCGCGGTCGGCAAAGGCGAGTTTTGCGCATTCGATCTGGAGATGGATGAACTCAGGCCCGGTCGGGTCGAGCCCGTCGAGGGCAAAGCCCTTCAGCAGTGCGAGCTGTTGCAGCGTCACCGGACCCTGGCTCCAGACGCCGGCCTTGCAGACGGTGTAGCGGCCATAGTCGTAGGTGAGCGGCGCCTCGACCGTCGGCTGCCAGCGCGCCATGTCGTCGGCGGAAAGCACGCCGCGATGCGGCGAGCCGCTGACGTCCATCACCTCCTGGGTGCGGCAGAATTTGTCGATGGCTTCCGCGACGAAGCCTTGCGACCAGGCTTTGCGCGCGCGCTCGATCTCGGCGTCGCGGCCACCGCCGCCGCTCTCGGCTTCGCTGAGAATCCGTGCGTAGGTCGCGGCCAGCGTCTCGTTGGTAAAGAGTGTGCCGGGCTTCGGCACCTCGGCGTTGGGGAGATAGACCGCGGCGGAGGTCGGCCAGTGCTTGCGGAATAATTGCTCGACGGTCTGGATCGTGGCGCAGGCGCGCTCGACCAGCGGATAGCCGTCGCGGGCATAGGCGATCGCGGGTTCCAGCACGTCGCGCACGCGCATCGTGCCGTAATCGCGCAGCAACATCATCCAGGATTCGAAGGTGCCGGGGACGCAGGCCGCGAGCAGGCCGGTGCCCGGCACCATGTCGAGGCCTTCGCTCTTGTAATGCGCGATGGTGGCGCGTGCCGGTGCCGGGCCCTGGCCGCAGATCACCTCGGTGCGGCCGCGCTTCACGTCGTGCACGATGATGGGGACATCGCCGCCGGGGCCGTTCAGATGCGGCTCGACCACCTGGAGCGTGAAGGCGGTGGCAACGCCGGCGTCGAAGGCGTTGCCGCCCTTCTCCAGGATGGCCATGCCGACTGCGGTCGCGATCCAGTGCGTGGTGGCGACGACCCCGAACGTGCCCTCGATCTCGGGGCGGGTCGTGAACGGATCGGGATTGACGATGCTGGCCATGGATTACCTCATTTGCGGCGCGCGCAATTGATCACAGGCGATGCCGCGCCGCCAATGCGCTGCCGGCATGGCACGCGCGCGTCACGCCGGGACCGGCGCGGTGTTGACGGCGTGGCAGGCGACGCCGTCGATTAGTTCCGGCGTTTCCTTGCGGCAGAGATCGAACGCCAGCGGGCAGCGCGGATTGAAGGCGCAGCCGGGCGGCGGATTGATCGGGTTCGGGATCTCGCCCTTCACCGGAATGCGCTGGCGGCCGCTCATGGCAAGATCAGGCACGGCGCCCAGCAGCATCTTGGTGTAGGGCATGCGGGGACGTGCGAACAACTCCTTGCCTTCAGCGATCTCGACGATGCGGCCGAGATACATCACGCCGACGCGGCTCGCCATGTGGCGGACCACGGCGAGGTTGTGGCTGATGAACATGTAGGTCAGGCCGAACTTGTCCTGGAGGTCGCGCATCAGGTTCAGGATCTGCGCCTGCACCGAGACGTCGAGCGCCGAAGTCGGCTCGTCGCAGACGATGAACTCGGCGTCCGATGCGAGCGCCCGGGCGATCGCGATGCGCTGGCGCTGGCCGCCGGAGAACTCGTGCGGAAACTTCAGCCGGTCGTCGGGATGCAGGCCGACCAGGCTGAGCAGCTCGCCGACGCGGGCCTGGATGTCGCGCTCGCCCTGGATCAGGTCGAAGGCGCGGATCGGCTCGGAGATGATGGCATCGACGCGAAAGCGCGGGTTCAGGCTCGCATAGGGGTCCTGGAAGATCATCTGGATGCGGCGGCGCAGCTTCCTGCGCGCCGGCGCCTGCCGCGGATCCGTCATCGAGACGCCGTCGATCAAGACATCGCCGGAGCTCGGCGGCAGCAGTCCCACGACCATCCGCGCCACCGTGGTCTTGCCCGAGCCGGACTCGCCGACCAGCGCAAACGTCTCGCCCTTCCTGATGTCGAAGGTGACGTGATCGACCGCCTTGAGATATTCGAGATGCCCGCCTTCGAGCATGCGGTTGAGCCAGGGTTTCGAGACGTCGAACACCCGGCGCAGATTTGTGGCCTGGACGAAGGAAGCGCTCATGCCGCGCTCTCCGCCGGCACGCTGTCATAGAGATGGCAGGCGACCGATTGCGCACCGCGCGGCAGCGGCTCCGGTCGATCAACACGACAGCGGTCGAACGCGAAGGCGCAGCGCGGGTTGAACGAGCAGCCGCGCGGGATCGCCGACAGCCGCGGCATCGAGCCGGGAATCTGCATGAGACGCTTGTCGTCGCCGGCCAGCGTCGGGATCGCGCCCATCAAGCCCTTGGCATAGGGATGCAGCGGGTTTCTGACGACATCCTGCACCGGACCGATCTCGGCGACACGGCCGGCATACATCACGGCGACCCGGTCGGAGGTCTCCGCGATCACGCCCATGTCGTGCGTCACCAGCATCACGGCGGTGCCGTGGTCGCGTCCGAGCCGCTTGATCAGCGAGATGATCTGCGCCTGCACGGAGACGTCGAGCGCGGTGGTCGGCTCGTCCGCGATGATCAGCTCGGGCTCGGCGCAGATCGCCAGCGCAATCACGACGCGCTGGCGCATGCCGCCGGAGAATTCGTGCGGGTAGCCGTCGATGCGCTTTTCCGGCGCGGGAATGCCGACCTCGGCAAGCAGGTCGATGGCGCGGCGGCGGGCGGCCGTCTCGGACAGGTTCAGGTGGGTTCGGATCGTCTCGATGATCTGGTCACCGACCCGGTAGAGTGGATTGAGCGAGGTGAGGGGGTCCTGGAAGATCATGCCGATCCGTTTGCCACGGATGCGGCGCATCTCCTCCGGCGGCAAATTGTCGATGCGCAGGCCGGCCAGGCGAACCTCGCCGCCCGCGATCCGGCCGGGCGGGTCGATCAGGCCGATCACGGCGAGGCCGGTCACAGATTTTCCGGCGCCGGATTCGCCGACCACGCCCAGCACCTCGCCCTTGGCGATGTCGAAGGAGACGCCGTCGATGGCGCGCAGCGTGCCGCGGCGGGAGGCGAACTCCACCTGAAGGTTGCGAACGGAGAGGATGGGCTCGGTCATGGGTGAGGCGCTCTTATCGAAGTTTTGCTCATCGGAGCTTCGGGTTGAGCGCGTCGCGCAGCCAGTCGCCGAGCAGGTTGATCGACAGGATCAGTCCGGCCAGCGCGAGGCCGGGGAAAGCGACGATCCACCATTCGCCCGCGAACAGATAATTGTTGCCGATGCGGATCAGCGTGCCCAGCGAGGGCATGGTGTCGGGCAGGCCGACGCCGAGGAAGGACAGCGTTGCCTCGGTGATGATGGCCAGTGCGAGGTTGATGGTGGCGATGACCAGGATCGGGCCCATCGTGTTCGGCAGCACGTGCCGCAGCATGATCTTTGGCGCGGGCAGGCCGATCAGCTGCGCGGCGGCCACGTAGTCCTTGTTCTTCTCGACCATCACGGAGCCGCGTACCGTCCTTGCATACCCGACCCAGAAACTGAGGCCGATCGAGATCACCAGCACCACCAACATGCTGGTGGCATCCAGACGGTTGCCGAGGATCGATTTCGCGATGCCATTGACCAGCAGCGCGATCAGAATGGCGGGAAAGGTCAGTTGCACGTCGGCGATCCGCATGATCACGCCATCGACCGCGCCGCCGAAATAGCCGGCGATCAGGCCGAGCGCGATACCGAGCGCGCCGGCGAAGATCACGCCGGCCACGCCGACGGCGAGCGAGATGCGCATCCCGTAGAGGATGGCGGAGAACACGTCGCGGCCCTGCTCGTCGGTGCCGAGCAGGAACGGGCTTTGGCCGTCGGCGGTCCAGAGCGGCGAGATGCGCGAGTTCATCAACTGGAGCTGCGCCGGATCGAACGGGTTCTGCACCGCGAGCGCCGATGCAAAGATCGCGAGCAGGAAGAGCAGCACGGTAATGGCCGCCGCCACCATGGTCAGCTTGGAGCGGCGGAACGAGTAGAAGATGTCGCTGTCGAGGGCGCGGCTGAGCCAGCTGCGACCGGCATGCGCGGGCGGCGCGCTCTGCTTATCGGAATTGGAGGCGACGGCGTCGGACATGCAGGGGCCTTATGTAGCGCGGCCGACGGTCGCGCGCAGGCGCGGATCGACTACGGTGTAGAGAATGTCGACCACCAGGTTGATGGTGACGAAGATCAGGGAGACCATCAGCAGATAGGCCGCCATGATCGGGATATCGACGTTTTGCACGGCCTGCACGAACAGCAGTCCCATGCCCGGCCATTGGAACACGGTTTCGGTGATGATCGAAAATGCAATAACCGAGCCAAACTGAAGGCCGGCCACGGTGATGACGGGAATGAGCGTGTTCTTCAGCGCGTGGCCGAAATGAATGGCGCGGGTGGTCAGCCCGCGGGCGCGGGCGAAACGAATATAGTCGGTTCGCAGCACTTCCAGCATCTCCGCGCGCACCAGCCGCATGATCAGGGTCATCTGGAACAGGCCGAGCGTGATCGAGGGCATGATCAATGCCTTCAATCCCGACAGCGTGAGCAGACCCGTGCTCCACCAGCCGAGCTTGACCACCTCGCCGCGGCCGAACGAGGGCAACCAGCCCAATGTCACCGCGAACAGATAGATCAGGAGAATGCCGATCAGGAAAGTCGGCAATGAGATGCCGATCAGCGAAACCGCCTGGAATAATTTGGCCAGCACGGTGTCGCGCCTCAGCGCCGAATAGACGCCCATCAGAATGCCGAACACCATTGCAAACACGGTGGCGCAGATCGCAAGTTCCAGCGTGGCCGGCATGCGTTCCATCAGCAGGGTCGAGACCGGCTGGCGGAACTGGTAGGAGACGCCGAACTTGAATTGCGCGGCGTCGGCGAAATAACGCACGAACTGCACCGGCACGGGATCGTCGAGGCCGAGCGACTTGCGCACGGCTTCGCGTTCGGCCGCCGATGTGTCGATCGAGACGATCTGATTGACGGGGTCGCCGGCGAAACGGAACATCGAGAAGGCGATGATGCCGACGGCGAACATGACGCCGATGGCCTGAACGGCGCGGCGAAGAGTGAAAGCGAGCATGCCTTCCACTATCCTTGGGTGTGCGTGCGGTCGACGTCTTTGTCAGCCGGAAAAGGAAAGGTCCCGGATGCCTGACGCCGCCGGGACCTCGTGTTCAACTGGTGCTATTCCTTCTTGGTCGCCCAATGGAACATGACCAGATTGTCGGCGCGCTGCGGCAGGTTGACCTTCTTCGACACGCCCCAGGCCAGCGCCTGCTGGTGCAGCGGGATGTAGGACCAGTCCTTGTTGCCGATTTCGTAGGCCTGCTTGATCAGCTGGTTGCGCTTGGCAGTATCGGTTTCGACCAGCACCTTGTCGGTGATGGCGTCGAACTCCTTGTTGCAGTAGCCGCCGAGATTGGCCTCGCCGCGTGAGGATTTCGCGTCGTCGCGGCAGCCCATGATGTCATAGAGCACGTTGTGGGAGTCCATCGTGCTCGGCGTCCAGCCCAGGAGGTAGAACGAGGTCTGGTAGCCGCCCTGCTTCAACACCTTGGCGAAGTACTGCGCTTTCGGCTGCGCCAGCAGGTTGATCTTGACGCCGATGCGGGCAAGCATGCCGACGACGGCCTGGCAGATCGCGGCGTCGTTGACGTAACGGTCGTTCGGACAATCCATCGTGACCTCGAAGCCATCGGGATAGCCGGCTTCGGTCAGGAGCTTCTTGGCTCCATCGGGGTCGAATTTCGGCCGCGTGAACTCCTTGGACAGCACGAACAACTCCGGAGCGATCATCAGCGCCGATGGTGTCGACAGCTCGCGCATCACGCGCTTCTTGATCAGCTCGATGTCGATCGCCTTGTAGAAGGCTTCGCGGACGCGGACGTCCTTGAACGGGTTCTTGCCCTTGATGTTGGAGTAGAGCAGCTCATCGCGCATCTGATCGAAGCCGATGAAGATGGTGCGCAGCTCCGGCCCTTTCAGCACCTGGGCGTTGGGGCTGGAATCGACGCGGGAGATGTCCTGGATCGGCACCGGCTCGATGACGTCGACTTCGCCCGAGAGCAGCGCAGCGACGCGGGTTGCGTCTGAAGCGATCGGGGTGAAGACGATCTCCTTCAGGTTACCCTCGACCTTGCCCCAGTAGTTGGGGTTGGCCTTGAAAACCGTCTTCACGCCGGGCTGATGGCTTTCGATGGTGAACGGACCGGTGCCGTTCTCGTGGAGCGAGGCGTAGCTCGGCGTGGTCGCCGCCACCGGCGTCGGATCGACGACGTTGTTCTCCTCGGCCCATTTCTTGTCCATGATGTACCAGACATCCCACGAGTTATGCAGGATGGGATTGGGCGATGGCAAGACGAAGTCGACGGTGTAGTCGTCGACCTTGACGACCTTGACGTCGGGCGCAAGGCGGGTCTGCATATTGGACCCCTTCTTGCGGACGCGATCGGCGGAGAACACGACGTCGTCGGCGGTGAAGGGATCGCCGTTATGGAATTTCACGCCCTTGCGCAAATGGAAGCGCCAGCGGGTCGGCTCCGGAGTTTCCCAGCTTTCCGCCAGCGCCGGAATGATCTTGAGGTCCTTGTCGCGCGCGGTGAGGCCTTGATAGACGTGACCGAGATGGGCGTGGGTGGTGCTTTCGTTCAGCGTATAGGGATCAAGGGATTTCAGGTCACCCTGGTTGGCATAACGCAGCGTCTGGCTCGACGCCGGCGCGACCGTCAACGCAAGCGTACCGGCGAGCGTCGCCGCAAACAGACTTCGACCGACTGACATTCTTGACCCTCTCCACTCTGCCGTGCCGATGATTTTTGATTGTTCGGCAGGGCTGATTGATCCATGTTGCCCAGAGTTCTCGACCGGTGCAAGCGCCATTCCAGCAAGGAACGCGCCAAGTTGCACCGCTGTGCAGCAATGCTGACCGTGCCGCCTGGCATGGGGGACCGCGTCTTTCGACTTTGGTTGACTATATCGGCCGATTGCGGGACGCGGCATGTCGCGCCTGCATCAGGCCGCTTGCGTCGCACCACAACTCGCGGCGATACTGCCGGCAGGCCGCTCGAATCTCATCCGGAGGGGACATGAAAGTTAATATCGAAATCGACTGCACCCCCCTCGAGGCCCGCCAGTTCTTCGGTTTGCCTGACGTGGGACCGATGCAGACGGCGGTGATGGACAAGCTGCAGCAGCAGGTGCTCAGCAACATCGAGAAGGTCTCGCCGGAATCGCTGATCCAGAGCTGGTTCACCTTCGATCCCAAGATCGCGGAGCGGTTTCAGGACATGTTCGTCACGATGGCGGGCCTCGGCGGCACGCGCAGCAGCGACAAGAAGAAATAATGCCGTCCGGGCCAGACGGGCGGCAGGCCCCGGGCGGGCTTCGTCCGCCGGGCCTCGCCCTGCTGCTTGCAGAAGCGCGCGGCCTGTTCGAGTTCAATGCAAGCCTGTTGCTGTCGCCGATCCTGATGCGAGCGCCGAGGGGCGATGGCCATCCGGTGCTGGCGCTGCCGGGCTTTCTCGCCAGCGACCTCTCGATGGCCCCGATGCGGCGCTATCTCAGCGAGCTCGGCTATGAGGCACAGGCTTGGCGGATGGGCCGTAATCTCGGCGGCCTCGGGCGGATTCGGGAGTCGCTGCGCGCCCGTCTTGCCGAAATCCATGCTGCGAGCGGACGCAAGGTCAGCCTAGTCGGATGGAGCCTCGGCGGCGTCTATGCCCGCGATCTCGCGCTCCAGGCGCCCGACATGGTTCGCTATGTCATCACGCTCGGCAGCCCGTTTGCCAATGACGTGCGGGCGACCAACGCGACGCGGCTCTACGAAGCGCTGTCCGGCGAACGGGTCGAGGATCTTGCTGAGGCGCGCGAGGCGATCGCCGGCGATCTGCCGGTGCCGGCGACGTCGATCTATTCGCGGGCCGACGGCGTCGTGAACTGGCGGACCTGCCTGCTCCGTCCCTCCGACCGTGCCGAGAACATCGAAGTGCTCCTGGCGAGCCATATCGGGCTCGGGGTGAACCCCGCGGCGCTATGGGCCGTGGCGGACCGGCTGGCGCAACCGGAAGGGGAATTCTCGCCATTTGACCGGGCCGGGCCGTTTGCCATTGCATATGCCCCGCCGGAACAGGCAATATCGGCCTGACGAGAAGCGCCAGAAGGCGCCCGTCAAAATTGTTGCGGGAGGGAATTATGGCTGACGGTAAGAAGCTGTCGTCGCTGGACGCGTCGTTTCTCTATCTGGAAACGCCGGAGATGCCGATGCATGTCGGGAGCATGGCGATCTTTCGCCTGCCCGACGATTACAAGGGCGACTTCTTCGAAGACTTCAAGGCGATGATCGTCTCGCGCCTGCATATCGCGCCGATCCTGAAGGCGCGGCTGGAGAAGGCGCCGCTCGACATCGATCATCCCTCCTGGGTCGAGGACGATCAGTTCGACATCGACCGTCACATCTTCCGTGCCAGCCTGCCGCAGCCGCGCGACCGTGCCACGCTGGAGCGCATCGTCGGCTGGATGCACGCCAAGCTGTTGAACCGCGCCCGCCCGCTCTGGGAGTTCTACGTGTTCGAGGGCATGAAGGACAACGAGGTCGGGCTCTATTCCAAGATGCACCATGCCGCCATCGACGGCGGTGCCGGTGCGGCGCTGACCAACATGATCTACGACATCTCGCCGATCCCGCGGAAGGTCGATCCGCCGGCGGCTGGCAGCAAGCCCGGACAGGAGCCGCGCGACATCGCGGCGAACCTGCTGGATTCCTACCAGCAGCTTTTCAACCAGCCGCTCGACGCCGGCAAGGCCGCCCAGAACCTGCAACTGCCGCGCACCGGCAAGAGCGACATCGGCTCGATCCTGTTCGACAACGCGATGTACCAGATCGAGAGCGCGGTGCGCTTCGCGGGCAATATCCCGACCATGGTCAAGAGCGTCTCCGATGTGCTCGGCAAGGTCGCCGATCCCAAATCGCGCGAGAGCCTTGCCAGCATGGTGTCGCCGCCGACCATGCTGAACAAGACCATCTCGTCGGAGCGAAGCTTCGCCGGTGTGTCGATCCCGCTGTCTCGCGCGAAGGCGCTGGCCAAGCAGGCCGGCGGCAAGCTCAACGACGTCGTGCTGGCGCTCGCCTCCGGCGTGGTCCGGCGTTACCTGAAGGAGTACAGCACGCTGCCGGCGAAATCGCTGACCGCGGCGGTACCGATCTCGCTGCGCGAGGAGGGCAACACCGAAGCCAACAACCAGGTGTTCGGCATGATCTGCGCGATCGCGACCAACATCGACGATCCCAAGGCGCGGCTCGAAGCCATCATCGCGCAATCGACCAAGTCCAAGGAGATGTCGCATCCCCTGCGCGCGCTGATGCCCCAGGTCTCCAACATCTCGATGCTGGGCGCGCCGATCATGGTGCAGATCCTGGCGTTGCTCTACAGCCGCTCGAACCTGTCGGACGTGCTGCCGCCGGCTGCCAACATCACCGTGTCCAACGTGCCGGGGCCGCGGCAGACGCTTTACGCTGCCGGCGCGGAGCTATTGCACATCTTCCCGGTGTCGATCTCGACGCACGGGCAGGCGCTCAACATTACCGTGCAGAGCTATCGCGACCAGCTCGATTTCGGCTTCATCGTCGGCGCCAACATCATTCCGCATGTGCAGGTGATGTGCGACATGCTGCCGGAGGAGTTCGCCGCGCTGGAGGCGGCCTACGCGCCGCCGGCGACCGACATCAAGGGCGCTGCGGAATAGGAATGGTTCGATGATTGAAATGCCACAGCTCAAGTTCGTGCAGACGAACGGAATCCGCATGGGCTATTACGAGGCGGGCCCGATCACGGACACGCCGCCGATCGTGCTGTGCCACGGCTGGCCCGAGCTCGCCTTCTCCTGGCGCCACCAGATCAAAGCGCTGAGCGAGGCCGGCATCCGCGTGATCGCGCCCGACCAACGCGGCTATGGCGCGACCGACCGGCCCGAGGCGGTCGAGGATTACGACATCGAGCACCTGACCGGTGATCTCGTCGGGCTGCTCGACCATTTGCAGATCGACAAGGCGGTCTTCGTCGGTCACGACTGGGGCGGCTTCATCGTCTGGCAGATGCCGTTGCGGCACATCGACCGGGTGGCGGGCGTGGTCGGCATCAACACGCCGCATACCAACCGTGCCTGGGCCGATCCGATCGAGCTCCTACGCGCCCGCTTCGGCGACAAGATGTACATCGTGCAGTTCCAGGACCCGGCGCGTGAGCCCGACAGGATTTTCGGAAGTCGCGTCGAACAGACTTTTGACGCGTTCATGCGCAAGCCGGCGCCGCGCCCGGCCGACGCGCCGGCAGAGGAGGTGGTTGCCGGCGTCGGCGCTTCTCCGCGGGTCAATCTGGCGTTTCCGCAGATGATCGCCAGCTATGACGCAAAGCATGATCCGCGTACGCCGATCCTGTCGCCGGAAGAGAAGAAGGTGTTCGTCGACAATTTCACCAGAACCGGCTTTACCGGAGGCATCAACTGGTACCGCAACATGTCGCGCAACTGGACGCGCGCCGAAGGGCTCGATCATACGGTGCGGGTGCCGTCGTTGATGATCATGGCCGAGAACGACGCGGTGTTGCCGCCGTCTTCCGCCGATGGCATGGACAAGCTGATCCCCGATCTCGAAAAATATCTGGTCCGCGACAGTGGCCATTGGACGCAGCAGGAGAAGCCGGAGGAGGTCAGCGCCAAGCTGATCGAATGGCGTAGAAGGCGGTTTGGGTGACGACGCAGTCGTCATCCTGGGGCGATGCGTAGCGTCGAACCCGGGATCTCGAGATTCCGGGTCTGGTCCTTCGGACCATCCCGGAATGACGCAAGGCAGGGGAAACGCACGTCAATGTCATCCAAGAACCGTCTGGACCCGATCCCGCATCCGCCGACCAAGCCGGTGGTCGGCAACATGCTTTCGCTGGACTCGGCCGCCCCCGTGCAGCATTTGACGCGGCTCGCCAAGGAGCTCGGTCCGATCTTTTGGCTCGACATGATGGGCTCGCCGATCGTGGTCGTCTCGGGCCACGATCTCGTCGATGAACTGTCTGATGAGAAGCGCTTCGACAAGACCGTGCGCGGTGCGCTGCGGCGCGTACGCGCGGTTGGCGGCGACGGGCTGTTCACGGCGGACACCAAAGAGCCGAATTGGAGCAAGGCGCACAACATCCTGCTCCAGCCGTTCGGCAACCGGGCCATGCAGTCCTACCATCCGAGCATGGTCGATATCGCCGAGCAGCTCGTCCAGAAATGGGAGCGGCTGAACGCCGACGACGAGATCGACGTCGTCCACGACATGACGGCGCTGACGCTGGATACGATCGGCCTGTGCGGTTTCGAGTATCGCTTCAATTCGTTCTACCGGCGCGACTACCATCCCTTCGTCGAGTCGCTGGTGCGCTCGCTCGAAACCATCATGATGACACGCGGCCTGCCGTTCGAGCAGATCTGGATGCAGAAGCGGCGCAAGACGCTCGCCGAAGACGTCGCCTTCATGAACAAGATGGTCGACGAGATCATTGCCGAGCGCCGCAAGAGCGCGGAGGGGATCGACGACAAGAAGGACATGCTCGCCGCGATGATGACCGGCGTCGATCGTTCGACCGGCGAGCAGCTCGACGACGTCAACATCCGCTACCAGATCAACACGTTCCTGATCGCCGGCCACGAGACCACCAGCGGCCTGTTGTCCTACACGCTCTATGCGCTGCTCAAGCATCCGGACATCCTCAAGAAGGCCTATGACGAGGTCGACCGCGTCTTCGGCCCCGACGTCAACGCGAAGCCGACCTACCAGCAGGTGACGCGGCTCACCTACATCACGCAGATCCTGAAAGAGGCGCTGCGGCTGGGGCCGCCGGCGCGGGCCTATGGCATCTCGCCGCTCAAGGACGAGACGCTCGGCGGCGGCAAGTACAAGCTTCGCAAGGGCACCTTCACCACCATTCTGGTAACCGCGCTGCATCGCGATCCCAGCGTCTGGGGACCGAATCCGGATGCGTTCGATCCCGATAATTTCAGCCGCGAGGCGGAAGCCAAGCGGCCGGTCAATGCCTGGAAGCCGTTCGGCAACGGCCAGCGCGCCTGCATTGGCCGCGGCTTTGCCATGCACGAGGCCGCGCTCGCGCTCGGCATGATCCTGCAGCGCTTCAAGCTGATCGACCACCAGCGCTACCAGATGCATCTGAAGGAAACCCTGACGATGAAGCCGGAAGGCTTCAAGATCAAAGTGCGCCCGCGCGTCGATCGCGAGCGTGGCGCCTATGGCGGGCCAGTCGCGGCCGCTACTTCGGCGCCGAAGGCGCCGCGCCAGCCGACCGCGCGGCCCGGCCACAACACGCCGATGCTGGTGCTTTACGGCTCCAATCTCGGCACCGCCGAGGAGCTGGCGACGCGCATGGCTGATCTCGCCGAGATCAATGGCTTTGCCGTGCATCTCGGCCCGCTCGACGATTACGTCGGCAAGCTGCCGCAGGAGGGCGGCGTTCTGATCATCTGCGCCTCCTATAACGGCGCGCCGCCTGATAACGCGACGCAGTTCGTCAAATGGCTCGGCGGCGACCTGCCGAAGGATGCCTTTGCCGGCGTGCGCTACGCCGTGTTCGGCTGCGGCAACAGCGACTGGGCCGCGACCTATCAATCGGTGCCGCGCCTGATCGACGAGCAATTGTCGGCGCATGGCGCGCGCGCGGTCTATCCGCGCGGCGAGGGCGATGCGCGCAGCGATCTCGACGGCCAGTTCCAGAAATGGTTTCCGGCGGCGGCACAGGTCGCGACCAAGGAATTCGGCATCGACTGGAACTTCACCCGCACCGCCGAGGACGATCCGCTCTATGCGATCGAGCCGGTGGCGGTGAGCGCCGTCAACACCATCGTGGCCCAGGGCGGCGCGGTGGCGATGAAAGTGCTGGTCAATGACGAGCTTCAGAACAAGGGCGGGTCCAATCCCTCCGAGCGTTCGACGCGCCACATCGAGGTGCAACTGCCGTCCAACGCCAGCTACCGCGTCGGCGATCATTTGAGTGTCGTGCCACGCAACGATCCCACGCTGGTGGATTCGGTCGCGCGCCGCTTCGGCTTCCTGCCCGCCGACCAGATCAGGCTGCAGGTCGCCGAGGGCCGCCGCGCGCAATTGCCGGTGGGGGATGCCGTGTCCGTCGGCCGCCTGCTCAGCGAGTTCGTCGAGCTGCAGCAGGTGGCGACGCGCAAGCAGATCCAGATCATGGCCGAGCACACCCGCTGTCCGGTCACCAAGCCGAAGCTGCTGGCTTTCCTCGGCGAGGAAGCTGAGCCGCTCGAGCGTTACCGGGGCGAGATCCTGGCCAGGCGCAAATCGGTGTTCGATCTTCTGCTCGAATATCCGGCCTGCGAGTTGCCGTTCCATGTCTATCTCGAAATGCTCTCGTTGCTGGCGCCGCGCTATTACTCAATCTCGTCCTCGCCGTCGGTCGACCCGACGCGCTGCAGTGTCACGGTCGGCGTGGTCGAAGGGCCGGCCGCCTCCGGCCGCGGCACCTACAAGGGCATCTGTTCGAACTATCTCGCCAACCGTCGCGCGGGCGATGCGATCTACGCCACCGTACGCGAGACCAAGGCCGGCTTCCGGCTTCCCGACGATCCCTTGGTGCCTATCATCATGATCGGCCCCGGCACGGGCCTTGCGCCGTTCCGCGGCTTCCTTCAGGAACGGGCCGCACGCAAGGCGAAGGGCGCCAGCCTCGGACCCGCGATGCTGTTTTTCGGCTGCCGCCATCCCGACCAGGATTTTCTCTACGCGGACGAGCTGAAGGCGTTGGCGGCGAGCGGCATCACGGAACTCTTCACCGCGTTCTCACGCGCGGACGGACCGAAGACCTATGTGCAGCACCTGCTCGCCGCGCAGAAGGACAAGGTCTGGCCGCTGATCGAGCAGGGCGCGATCGTCTATGTCTGCGGCGACGGCGGCAAGATGGAGCCGGACGTGAAAGCGGCACTGGTCGCGATCCACCGCGAGAAGAGCGGCAGCGACGCCGCCGTCAGTGCGCGCTGGATCGAGGAGATGGGGACGAAGAACCGCTATGTGCTGGACGTCTGGGCGGGAGGGTAGGCAGAGATCGTAGGGTGGATTAGCCCGCGGCTGCGCGCAGCGCAGTCCGCCGGCGTAATCCACCGCTTCTGATCCCGTGGAAAGTAAAGAGGTGGGTTACGCCTTCGGCTAACCCACCCTGCGAATCCCGATCATGCTAAACGTCCCTCATGATTCCCTGGGAAAAAATCGACACCGCCAAAATCCCCGGCTCCGACGAAGAGCTTCGCCTGATGCGGCGAGGCAAGGAGTTCTCCATCAAGCTCGGCACCAACGAGCTGATGAACAACCGCCTGTCGGGCTCGGAAGCCGCGCTCGCAACGCTCGCAGCGAAGCAGATCGAGAAGGTGTCCAAGCCCGTCGTCCTGATCGGTGGCCTCGGAATGGGCTTTACGCTGCGTGCGGCGCTCACCGTGCTTGGAGCCAAGTCAAAGATTGTGGTCTCCGAGTTGGTCCCCGCGGTGGTCGCGTGGGCGCGGGGCCCGATGGCGGAGGTGTTCGGCGACAGCCTCGATGATGCCAGGGTCAGCATTCGGGAAACCGACGTCGGCGAAATCATCCGGGCGCAGCGGTCGGCTTTCGACGCCATTCTCCTCGACGTCGACAACGGGCCGGAGGGACTGACCCGCAAGGGCAATGATGCGCTCTATAGTTCGAGCGGGCTGAAGGCGGCGAAGACGGCGCTGCGGCCGGGCGGCGTGCTCGCGGTCTGGTCGTCGGGACCCAACCCGGCCTTCACCAAGCGACTTCGCAGCGCCGGTTTCGACGTCAACGAGGTCAATGTCCGCGCGACCGGCAGGGGCGGCGGTGCGCGCCATGTGATCTGGATGGCGAAGAACAGTTAAGCTGCCTGCGCCGCCGCGCCATGCGCGTGCTTGTCGATGGCGCCGATGATCTCAGGCCAGAACCGCATCGGCAGTGCATGGCCCATACCGTCGATCATCAACAATCTTGCGTTCGGGATTGACGCCGCCGTGTCCTTGCCGCCCTCAGGCCGCACCAAGGGATCGACGGTACCGTGGATCACGAGCGTCGGCGTCTGCACGGCATGCAGCCGCTCCTTGCGGCTGGCGGG
>NZ_AJQF01000065.1:0-17824 GCF_000261705.1 Bradyrhizobium genomosp. III
TGGCGGCCGACGCCGGCCGGATTGAGCCCGCGCGCGAACACGCGCTCGGCGCGTTCCGGGTCGAGCGCTTCCTCCTCCGGAAAATGCCCGGCGCGCAACACCTTCCAGGTCTGGCCGTAGCGGACGATGAACTCCTCCTTGCTGCGCGGCGGCGGCGCCATCAGCATTGCGGCCGCCTCGCGCGTCGGCGGCGGCACGCGCGGACTGCCCGTCGTCGACATGATCGAGGTCAGCGAGCGCACGCGCTGCGGGAACGACAGCGTGACCTCCTGCGCGATCATGCCGCCCATGGAGGCACCGACAAGATGCGCCGATTTGATGCCGAGCGCATCCATCAGCCCGATCGTATCCTTGGCCATGTCGATCAGCCTGTAGGTTGCCGCGACGGGAATCCTGAAGAATCGCAGCTTAAGCAGCTCGAGCGGGGTCAACCGCTTGCCGCCCGTCAGATGGCTCGACTTGCCGATGTCGCGATTGTCGAAGCGGATCACGCGGAAGCCGCGTGCGGCAAGCTGCTCGCAGAACGCATCGTCCCAGTGGATCATCTGGGCGCCTAATCCCATGATCAGCAGCAGCGGCTCGGCATTGTCGTTGCCAAAAATCTCGTAGCAGATCTCGATGCCATTGGCGCGGACTGTCTGGGGCG
This sequence comes from Bradyrhizobium genomosp. III, assembly GCF_000261705.1. Classification (NCBI taxonomy): domain Bacteria; kingdom Pseudomonadati; phylum Pseudomonadota; class Alphaproteobacteria; order Hyphomicrobiales; family Nitrobacteraceae; genus Bradyrhizobium; species Bradyrhizobium genomosp. III. The sequence continues at coordinate 647 of NZ_AJQF01000065.1, forward strand.
GCTGATGGGCGTTCACGGGCGCGTTCCCTCAAGCGTTTGACTGATGCTGTATCGCACGGTTTCCCGTTGCAATGAAAGCCGCGCGCGGCACCGAGCCGCTGCTTGCCGGTTGACCGGCACGGCGCAACGGTGTGGTATGGCGAAAAAGAAGAGCATCGAAGCTCTCGACATCTGGAGGACACCGATGACCGACAAGACCAATGACCCGGTCGCCATGTGGCAAAAGATGGTTGGTGAGATGGAGAAGGGGTTCAACTCCTTCGCCAACCAGGCCATGTCGTCGCCCGAGTTTTCGCAGGCGATGAACCGTGCGGGGGGAGTTGCTGCAGGTGCTCAGAAGCAGCTCGGCGAACTCATGGAGAAGTACTTGGTCTCCATGAACCTGCCGAGTCGGGAGCAGGTCACAGGCCTTGCCGAAAGGCTGCAAGCTATCGAAGTCCAGATCGGTGAAATCAAGTCGCTGCTGAACCAGATGGCTGCAAGTGCCGGCGTGTCTCAGGGGGGCGATTCCGCATTGCGGCCGCCGCGCACCAAGCGCCCGCCGTCTGAGGGCGGAGAGCAGGCATGAATGCAGCTCCCGGACTTGATTTCGCTTCTATCCCGGAACGCATCCAGAGCGAGGTGCAGCGCGCCATCCAGCGCAGCATCAAGGGCGTCGAATATTTCTCGACCTCGGGTCCATCACTTGGATCGACGCCCAAGGACGTGCTGCATTCGCGCGGCACCATGAATCTCTATCATTATCGCCCCATGTCGGACGAGATCTACCGCGTGCCGGTGCTGATCGTGATGGCCACCACCAACCGCGGCTACATCCTCGACCTCGTCCCCGGCCAGAGTTTTATCGAATTCCTGCTCAAGCGCGGTTACGACGTCTATATGCTCGACTGGAGCGCGCCGCGGCCGGAGGAGAAGAGCCTGCGGATGGAGGACTATGTCCTCGACTTCATTCCGGACTGTGTTCGCCGGGTGCAAGCTGATTCCGGCGAGCAGGACGTCTCCGTGATCGGCTATTGCTTCGGCGGCGTGCTGTCGCTGCTCTACGGCGCGATCCACAAGGATGGGCCGATGAAGAATTTGATCTGCTTCACCACGCCGATCGACTTCCGCGAGATGAAGCTGTTCTCGAATTTCTCCGACCGTCGCTATTTCGACGTCGACCGCCTCGTCGACAGCGTCGGCAACGTGCCGCCGGAGATGATCCTGTCCTCGTTCGAGATGCTGCGTCCGGCCTCGCGCACGGTGAGCCAGATCCAGCTCTGGGAAAACATCTGGAACGACGAGTTCGTCAAGTCCTACCGCATGTTCGACCGTTGGGCGACCGACACCCTGCCGCTGGCGGGCGAGTATTTCCGCGCCATCACCAAAGACCTGATGTGGGACAACAAGCTGTTCAACGACACCATGTCGGTCGGCGGCCGGCCTGCGAAGCTCGACAACATCAAGGTGCCGATTCTGCATGCGGTCGCCGAGCATGATCACATCGTGCCGTATGACGCCGCCAAGCACCTGATCGCGAAGATCGGATCTGCGGACAAGGAAGAGGTGATGCTGAAGGGCGGTCACGTCTCGCTCGTCGCGGGAGCCAACGCCGTGAAGCGGCTATGGCCGAAACTGGATTCCTGGCTAGGGAAGAGATCGACATGAGCGAGCAGCGTTCGTATCCGCGTCACGTCAAGACCGACGCCGGCGATATCGAGATTCGCTTGATGTCGCCTGCGGATGAAGCCGCGGTGCTCGCCTTCGGCAAGGGCCTGCCGACCCACGACCTGTTGTTTTTGCCGCGCAATATCAGCGAGCCGAAGGTGCTGTCGGCCTGGGTCAAGGAGATCGAGCGTGGCGCGATTACGAGCCTGCTTGCGGTCAGGGAAGGCAAGGTCGTCGGCTGCGGCACGCTGGTGCGCGATCCGCACTCCTGGTCGCCCCATGTCGGCGAGATTCGCATGGTCGTCTCGCTCGATGTGCGCGGGAAGGGGGTAGGGCGGGCGCTGTCGCAGGAGACCTTCGCGCTCGCGCTCGGCGCGGGCCTGGAAAAACTCTCGGTTCAGATGACGGTCGACCAGCAGGCCGCGATCGCCGTGTTCGAGAGCCTCGGTTTCAAGGCCGAAGCGTTGCTGCGAGATCACGTCCGGGACGTCGACGGCAAGACCCACGACATCGTCGTGCTCGGCCATAACATCGCGCAGGTCCAGGCCCAGATGGAGGCTTACGGGCTGCCAGGCGCCGTCCAGCACTAAAACGCGCCGTCCAGCACTAGGACCGCCGTCTCCAGCACTGGGGAGATGGTCCGACCGCTCTCCGGGAACCTGCTTGGCCAGGGAGGCATCATATGCCTCCTGTTAAGGCTGTTCACAGTTTCGTGATATCGCAGTGCAATAATAATATTGCATCGCACAATTAACTATGCCATATAAGCCGTGCCCCGGGCCATCGAGGACGGGGTGAGCCCATAGCTCAGACCAATGAGGATGGAGAGAACCCCATGACCACTGAAACCAACACCGCTTTCGAGGGCTTCAAGGACGCTTTCAAGAACATCCAGAACCTGGAAGTTCCCGAGGCCGCCCGCGAGTTCGTCAAGAAGACCGCCAACACCGCCAAGGACCGTGCTGCCGAGGTGTTCGCTGGCTCCGAGCGCGTGACCGCCGCCGTCGAGAACGCGGTGACCGAGTCCGTCACCGAGGCCGGCAAGATCAGCCGCAATATCCAGCAGGCGATCTATGACGACGCCCAGGCGTTCTTCGCCAGCATCGACAAGCTTGCTTCCGCCAAGTCGGTCAGCGAAGCCGTCGAGATCCAGTCGAGCCTGCTCCGCGCCCGCGGCGAAGTGTTCGTCTCGCGCGCCAAGGCGACCGCCGACTATTTCGGCCAGCTCGCCGCCAACGGTGCGAAGTCCGCTCAGGACAATTTTTCCAAGGTCTACAACAAGACCGCCTGATCCGGCGCCCTGAGTGAAAACTGAATTTGAGGCCCGCTTCGGCGGGCCTTTTGTTCTTCTCTTGCGTTCCCCGGATGCAGCGCAGCGCGCCCCCTGGCGATGCGAAGGATCGTCCAGTGGCGTGGTGCACTGCTGATCCGGGGGCCATCCTGCATCGGATGCTTGCTGGGTCCCGGCTCTGCGGTGCATCGTTTGCACGCTGCACCGCGTCCGGGACACGCGGAGACTGACACGCTAAGTATCCGCTATGACCCCACCCGCCGCCTTCTCCTTCGATACTCCCGGCGATGCCGAACGCGCGGCCGAGCTGCGCCGCGTGAAAGCGCTGGCGACGCTGGTGCTGGCTTCGACGCTTGCCCTGTTCGTCGTCGCGAAGTTGCTGCTGAACGCGCATCCCGTGTTCGGCTTCATCGCCGCCTTCGCGGAAGCCGCGACCATCGGCGGCCTCGCCGACTGGTATGCCGTGGTTGCCCTGTTCAAGCGGCCGCTCGGCCTGCCGATCCCGCATACCGCGATCATCCAGAGCAACCAGGCCCGGATCGCCGACAAGCTCGGCGAATTCATCCAGGTGCATTTCCTCGAGGCGGGACCGGTCGAGGCCAAGCTGAAGGAGATCGATTTCGGCTCCTTCGTCGCCGACTGGCTGCGCGACCGCAAGCGCAGCGACGATCTCGCGCGCTTCGCGCTCCGCCTGTTGCCGGAGGCCGTCTCGGCGACGGAGAGCTCGGGTCTGATGACCTTCATCATCCGCCGCATGTCATCGCAGCTCCAGGCGATCGACCTTGCGCCACTCGCCGCCGGCACGCTGCGCGGTTTCGTGGCGGAGGGGCGCCATCAGATCCTGTTCGACGATCTCCTGCGCGTGATGCACGAGACGCTGAACCAGAAAGAGACGATGGGGATGATCCGCGAGAAGGTGCGCGCGGAATTGCCGACCCTGCTGCGGCTCTACCGAGCCGACAAGTTTCTGGTGAACAAGATCGTGGCGTCCGCGACCGCCTTCTTCAACGAGGTGCGCAGCGATCCCAAGCATCCCTTCCGCGGCGAGTTCGACCGCATGGTGCTGAGCTTCGTCGACCGGCTCGGCACTGACCAGGCCTATATCGACCGCATCGCCGGCTTGAAGCGCGACCTCCTCGCGCGGCCCGAGCTTGCCGATCTCGCACGCACCGTCTGGGCCAACACACGCTCCTTCATCGAACGCAGCGCGAGCGGCGAGACGCAGGTGCTACAGCATCATCTCGCCGGCATGTTCGTTTCCGCCGGCGATGCGCTCGCCGGCGATGCCGAGCTGCGCGACGAGATCAACAAGGGGCTGGTGACGGTGCTGCGCAGCTTCGTCGCCGACCAGAAGAGTGGCGTCTCCATCTTCATCTCCGACCAGGTCAAGGCATGGGATATGGCGCAGTTGATTTCGCTGATCGAAATCAACATCGGGCGCGACCTGCAATACATCCGTTTCAACGGTTCGCTGATCGGTGGGCTCGCCGGGCTCGCGCTCTACTCCGTAGAATTCCTGCTCCGATTGCTGTGACTTTTGCGCCACGGACGTTAGCATTAACGCGCGGGCCTATTGTCGCCCCGCGACTCTCCCGCTTGAATGTCGGGAACCGGCCGCCTAGCTGATTCATGCTGCGCTGCGGAACGATCAAGAAGCCGGCGTATTGGAATTCATGCCCATTTGCCGGTATCGCGCCCGGCGCCTTCTCAGGGGAAACATTGATGACCGCTACTGCCCAGACGCTGCGTCCGCCGTCGAGAACTCTGATGTTTATGGAAGGGCGCGCGATCCACGAGTTCGGCGCATTTCTCGGCGCACTGCCGCTGCTGAGCCTTGCGCCGCGCGGTGATGGGCACCCGGTGCTGGTGCTGCCGGGCCTCGTGGCCTCCGATGCATCCACGCGTGCGTTGCGCACGTTTCTGACCAGTAAGGGATATGCGGTGAGCGGCTGGCGCCAGGGCCGCAACTATGGCCTTCGCGAGGGCGTGCAGCATGCCATGGTCGATCTGGTCGAGGAGCTCAGCGACACCCATGGCCGCAAGATCAGCCTGGTCGGTTGGAGCCTTGGCGGCCTCTATGCGCGCCAGCTCGCCAAGATGATGCCCGAGCGCGTGCGGCAGGTGATCACGCTTGGTAGCCCCTTCGCCGGCGATCCCCGTTCAACCAATGCCTGGCGCGTCTATGAATGGGCGAGCGGTCGGAAGTCGGACGAGGTCGATCCGCGGTTCGGCGGCGATCTCGCGGCACCACCGCCGGTGCCGACCACCGCCATCTTCAGCCGCACTGACGGCGTCTGCGCCTGGCAGGGCTGCATGGAGAAGTCGGGCGGGCAGACCGAGAGCATCGAGATCGAGAGCAGCCATTGCGGCATGGGCCATCACCCGGCCGCGGTCTATGCCGTGGCCGACCGGCTCGCGCAAAAGGAAGGCCAGTGGCGGCCATTCGACCGCAGCGGCTGGCGCAGCTTGGCCTATCCAGATCCGCATCGGTGATCTTCGCCTCTTCCGCGTGCGACAGGGCAATCGGATTTGAACGTTGAGCAGAGATCGTCATGCCCGGGCTTGTCCCGGGCATCCACGTCTTTGTGCTGCGTGAAAGGCTCGTGGCTGGCCGGGACAGGCCGGCCATGACGCTGTGAGTACGCCGCGAACCCGACTCCCTCCGTCCCCGCGGAGCCTCCCCCTCATCCCGACCTTCTCAGCGCGAGCGAAGCTCGTCGCGGCCACGCAAGCGGGGAGGAGAAGAGAAGGCGTCGCACCCGTCCATTGTCGCGCCCGCATCAAACGCGCTATGCCTCGCGCATGGCGCATCCGCTCTCCCGCATCATCGACCAGCTCAAGCGTGAACCGTCGCGCACCGGTTCCATCGTCATCACCGTGTTCGGCGATGCCATCGTGCCCCGCGGCGGTTCGGTGTGGCTCGGCACGCTGCTCGAATTCTTCGACGGTCTCGACATCGACAGCGGCGTGGTGCGCACCACGATGTCGCGGCTTGCGGCCGATGGCTGGCTCACGCGGGAAAAGGTCGGCCGCAACAGCTTCTATCGGCTTGCCGACAAGGGCCGCCAGACCTTCGAGGCCGCGACGCGCCACATTTACGATCCGCCGCCATCCGACTGGACCGGACGCTTCGAGCTGCTCCTGATCGGCAATGGCGGAGATCGCGACGTCTCGCGCGAAGCGCTCCGTAACGCCGGCTTCGGCAGTCCGCTGCCGGGGGTTTGGGTCGCGCCGTCGGGACTGCCGGTGCCGGATGAAGCCGCGGGCGCGATCCGTCTCGAAGTCTCAGCTGAGGATGACAGCGGGCGTCGCCTGCTCAGTGCGAGTTGGCCGCTGGATCGCACCGCGGATGCCTATCTGAAATTCATGAAGACGTTCGAGCCGCTGCGCGCCGCGATCGGCCGCGGCACCGATTTGTCCGAGGCCGACGCGTTTACCGCGCGCATCCTCCTGATCCACTACTATCGCCGCGTCGTGCTGCGCGATCCGCTATTGCCCGAAAGCCTGCTACCGACCAACTGGCCGGGCAGGGCGGCACGGAACCTGTGCGGCGAAATCTATCGCGCGCTGCTTGCCTCCTCCGAACAATGGCTTGATGGACATGGAACCAACGAGAAAGGGCCATTGCCGCCGGCGCGAAAGCTTCTGGAAAGGAGGTTCGAGGCCTGAGTTTTATGTTACAGAAATATCTTGCATGACGTGACTTTTGTTATATATTGCCTCCCAATAAATCGGGAGGATGCGCATGTACACCCAGGCGCTGAACACGGCTGAGACCGACGACCGCGGTCTTGAGGACGCAGCCAAGGCTGCGCAGTTCCAGGCCCGCATCGATGCCGAGGAGCGCATCGAGCCGAACGACTGGATGCCGGCGGCCTATCGCAAGACGCTCACACGCCAGATTTCCCAGCACGCCCATTCCGAAATCGTCGGCATGCTGCCTGAGGGCAACTGGATCACCCGTGCGCCGACCCTGCGCCGCAAGGCCGCGCTGCTCGCCAAGGTGCAGGACGAGTGCGGCCACGGGCTCTATCTCTATGCTGCGGCCGAGACGCTCGGCTCATCGCGCGAGGAGCTGGTCGATGCCATGCTCGCGGGCAAAGCCAAGTACTCCTCGATCTTCAACTATCCGACGCTGACCTGGGCTGATATCGGCACCATCGGCTGGCTGGTCGACGGCGCCGCGATCATGAACCAGATCCCGCTGTGCCGCTGCTCCTACGGCCCCTATGCGCGCGCGATGATCCGGGTCTGCAAGGAGGAGTCGTTCCATCAGCGCCAGGGCTACGAGATCATGCTGACGCTGTGCCGCGGCTCGGACGAGCAGAAGGCGATGGCGCAGGATGCGCTGAACCGCTGGTGGTGGCCGGTGCTGATGATGTTCGGCCCGCCAGATAGCACGAGCCAGCATAGCGACACCTCGACCAAGTGGAAGATCAAGCGTTTCTCCAACGACGAGCTGCGCCAGAAGTTCGTCGATGCCACGGTGCCGCAGGCGCAATATCTCGGCCTCACCATCCCCGATCCCGGCATGATTCAGGATGCCGACGGGCACTGGCGTTACAGCGAGATCGACTGGACCGAGTTCAAGCAGGTGCTCGCCGGCAACGGCCCCTGCAATCGCGACCGCATGGCCGCGCGCCGCAAGGCGCATGCGGAGGGGGCCTGGGTACGCGAAGCCGCCGCCGCCTACGCCGCCAAGCGCACGCATCGCCAGACCGCACAAGCCGCGGAATAGGGAGATCAACATGGCCACTCCGAACACGCCGCTGTGGGAAGTCTTCATTCGTAGCCGCAATGGGCTGGCGCACAAGCATGTGGGATCGCTGCATGCGAGCGATGCCACCATGGCGCTGCAAGCCGCCCGCGACATCTACACCCGCCGCGGCGAGGGCCTGTCGATCTGGGTCGTGCCGTCGACCGCGATCACTGCGAGCGATCCCGCCGAGAAGGCCATGATGTTCGAACCGGCGGAATCGAAGATCTACCGGCATCCGACGTTCTACGAGGTGCCGGAAGAAGTGGGACATATGTGATGCCGGTCGCCAACATCGATGTCTCCGAAACGCCGCTGGTGCTCTACGCGCTGCGCCGCGCCGACGATGCGCTGATCCTCGGCCACAGGCTGTCGGAATGGTGCGGGCATGCGCCGATGCTGGAAGAGGATATGGCGCTCTCCAACATCGCGCTCGACCTGATCGGTCAGGCGCGCGAACTCTACACCTACGCTGCCAAGGCCGAGGGCAGGGATAACGACGAGGACAAGCTCGCTTATCTGCGCGACGTCAGGCAGTACCGCAATCTGCTGCTGGTGGAGCAGCCCAACGGCGATTTTTCCCAGACTTTGGTGCGGCAGTTCTTCTATTCCGCGTTCGCCGACCTCTACTGGCGCGCGATGATGAATTCGCGCGACACGACACTGGCAGCGATTGCCGCCAAGTCGGAGAAGGAGAGCGCCTATCATTTGCGCCACGCCTCGGAGTGGCTCATCCGGCTCGGCGACGGCACCGATGAGAGTCATGCCCGCGCGCAAGCCGCGATCGATCATCTCTGGGCCTTCACCGGCGAGATGTTTGCCGTCGACGACGGCGAGCGCGCGCTGATCCATGCTGGTATCGCGATCGATCCCGGCACCTTGCGTGGTCGCTGGTTGCAGACGCTTTCCGATGTCGTCAGCGAAGCCACGCTGGTATTGCCGCAGAATGACTGGATGCAGCAAGGCGGCCGCGTGGGCCGGCACAGCGAACATCTCGGCCATCTCCTGTCCGAGCTGCAATCGATGCAGCGCACCTTTCCGGGCCTGACATGGTGAGCCTGCTCGATCGTGACAGCGAACTGCGCCGGCGCGCCTGGGACGCTGCGGCGAGCGTGGTCGATCCCGAAATTCCGGTGCTGACCATCGCCGATCTCGGCGTGCTGCGCGAGGTTTCCCTCGACGGCGATCACGTCGAGGTCGCGATCACGCCGACCTATTCCGGCTGTCCGGCGATGAACATGATCGCGCTGGAAATCGAGCTGGCGCTGGAGCGCGCCGGTTTTCGCCGGTCAAAAGTCCGCACCGTGCTGTCGCCGGCCTGGACGACCGACTGGATGAGCGAGGAGGGCCGCCAAAAGCTGCGCGCCTACGGCATCGCGCCGCCGCAGGCATCAAGCTCACGCCGGGCGCTGTTTGGTGAACAGGCGGTGGGCTGCCCGCAATGCGGCTCGGAAAACACTGAGCTGCTGTCTGAATTCGGCTCGACCTCCTGCAAGGCGCTGTGGCGCTGCAAGTCCTGCCGCGAACCCTTCGACTATTTCAAGTGTCATTGATCATGTCAGCAGCCGCACCGCGCTTCCATCGCCTGGCCGTCAGCGACCTTCGTCGCGAGGCGTCCGACGCCGTCTCGATGACCTTCGCCATCCCCGGCGATCTCGCCGGCGATTACGCTTTCACGCCCGGCCAGTACCTCACGCTCCGCACCACGCTCGACGGAGAGGAGGTGCGCCGCTCCTATTCGATCTGTTCCGGCCCTGATGACGGCGAGATTCGTATCGCCGTGAAGAAGATCGACGGTGGCGCGTTTTCGAACTGGGCGGCCGAAGATCTCAAATGCGGCGACGAGCTCGACGTGATGACGCCGACCGGGCGCTTCGGTGCAGTCCCGCCGGCGGATATTGCACGCATCCATGTCGGCTTTGCCGCGGGCTCCGGCATCACGCCGATCCTGTCGATCGTGAAGGGCGTGCTCGCGCGTGAGCAAGGCAGTCGCTTCTTCCTGTTCTACGGAAACCGCACGACCGACAACATCATGTTTCTCGATGCTCTCGAGGAGCTCAAGGATCGCTTCATCGACCGCCTCTCCATCTTCCACGTTATCTCCGGCGAAGAGCAGGACATCCCGATTCTGCATGGCCGGCTCGACGGCGACAAGGTGAGGGTGCTGCTGCGCTCGCTGGTGCCGGCGGCTAGCGTCGATCATCTCTACATCTGTGGCCCTCTCGGCATGAGCGAGGACATCGAGACCACCTGCCGCGAGCTCGGCATCGCGGAAGAGCGTATCCACGTCGAGCGCTTCGTCTCCGAGTTCGGCGGCAAGCCGCGGCCGAAGAAGGTGGTCGCGCCCGACGCGCCGCCGAAGGCGATCGCCTCGCTGATCATCGACGGCAAGCGCCGCGACGTTCCGGTCGCCGAGGACGAGGCGATCCTCGATGCGGCGCTACGCGCCGGCGTCGATCTGCCCTTCGCCTGCAAGGGCGGCATGTGCTCGACCTGCCGCGCCAAGCTGGTCGAAGGTGAGGCGCCGATGGACATCAACTATTCGCTGGAGCCCTGGGAGTTGAAGGCCGGGTTCGTCCTGACCTGCCAGGCGAAACCGTCGTCGGAGCGTGTCGTGGTCGATTATGACCATGTCTGAGCAGGTGCTTCAGACGCCGGCGATGCAAATGCATCGCATTATTTGACAGTTTTGGCCAACCAGCAGAACATCATGGAAAACCATCTGGCCGGGAGAAGCGCGTGAACGTCAAAGCTGCCCTGTCGCCCGAGGATGTTGCCCGCGCCTGCGCTGAGGCGATGTGGGCGGAGGACGATGCCTCCAAAGGGCTCGGCATGGAGATCGTGGAGATTGGCCCCGGCTATGCAACGCTCGCGATGACGGTGCGGCCGGATATGGTCAACGGCCAGCGCATCGCCCATGGCGGCTTCATCTTCACACTCGCCGATTCCGCCTTCGCCTTTGCCTGCAACTCGCACAACGAACGCGTGGTCGCAGCGCAGGGGCAGATCACCTTCATCAAGCCGGGCAGGCTCGGCGATCGCCTTGTTGCGAAGGCGTGCGAGGTCACCCGCGGCGGCCGCTCCGGCATCTATGACGTGCGAGTTACCGCAGGCGATACCGTCATCGCCGAATTCCGCGGACACTCGCGTGTCATTCCCGGCACGTGGCTGCCGACGCAGAACCAATAATCAATCAAGAAAAAACTAATCAATGGTGGGAAGCGAAGATGGCTTTGACGAGACTCAAGGAAGGCGGCAGCGCCTATAGCGCCGAGATGGACGCGCATGAGCGCGCCTCGCGCGACGAGATCATGGCGCTGCAGAAGCAGCGGCTGACCTGGTCGCTGAAGCACGCCTATGACAACGTGGCGCATTATCGCAAGGCCTTCGACGAGGCCGGCGTGCATCCGTCCGATTTTCGCGAGCTCTCCGATCTCGCGAAATTCCCGTTCACGGTGAAAACGGATCTACGCGACAACTATCCCTTCAACATGTTCGCCGTGCCGCGCGAAAAGCTGGTGCGCGTGCATGCGTCCTCCGGCACGACCGGCAAGCCGATCGTGGTGGGGTATACGCAAGGAGACATCGACACCTGGTCGGACGTGATGGCGCGCTCGATCCGCGCCGCCGGCGGCCGCACCGGCATGATCATCCACAACGCCTACGGCTATGGCCTCTTCACCGGCGGCCTTGGCGTGCATTACGGCGCCGAAAAACTCGGCTGCACCGTGGTGCCGATCTCCGGCGGCATGACCGAGCGGCAGGTGCAGCTCATCAACGATTTCAGGCCCGACATCATCACGGTGACGCCGAGCTACATGCTGGCGATCCTCGACGAGTTCAAGCGTCAGAAGCTCGACCCGCGCCAATGCTCGCTCAAGGTCGGCATCTTCGGCGCCGAGCCCTGGACCAATGCGATGCGCGGTGAGATCGAAGAGGCCTTCGACATGGACGCGACCGATATCTATGGTCTGTCCGAAGTGATCGGCCCTGGCGTCGCCCAGGAATGCATCGAGACCAAGGATGGCTTGCACATCTGGGAGGATCATTTCTACCCCGAGGTGATCGATCCCGAGACCGGTGCCGTGCTGCCCGACGGGGAAAAGGGCGAGTTGGTCTTCACCTCGCTCACCAAGGAAGCCTTTCCGGTGATCCGATATCGCACCCGCGACCTGACGCGGCTGCTGCCGGGTACGGCGCGGCCGGGCATGCGGCGGATGGAGAAGGTGACGGGCCGCTCGGACGACATGATCATCCTGCGCGGCGTCAACCTGTTCCCGACCCAGATCGAGGAGGTGCTGCTTGCGACCGATTGGTGCGGCGGCCACTTCATCCTGGAACTGACCCGCGAAGGCCGTATGGACGAGCTGACCATCATCGCGGAGGCGCGATCCGAAAGCTGGGACGGCCGCGGTCTTCTCGACCATGCCGACCGGATTTCGACGCACATCAAGAACACCATCGGCATCACCTCCAGAGTGCAGGTGGTCGCGCCCGCCACGCTGGAACGCTCGCTGGGCAAGGCCAAACGCCTCTACGATAAGCGGCCCAAGGACTGATTTGACCGGACTTGACCGATTGACTTGATCGGCCCCAAAGGCGACAAGGCCCGCGAGAAATCGCGGGTCTTTTCATGTCGCCAGCCGATACCAAAACCATCGAAGCGCGCTGTGTGCGCCTCAATGCCAAGGCCGAGAACGCCGCGGCGGTTGCGCCGGTGGTCGAGCGTCACACGCTGACGCGCGGCCCCAATGATCTCCTGATCGAGGTGAAGGCCGCCGCCGTCAATCCCTCCGACGTGAAGGCCGCGACCGGGTTGATGCCCTATGCCGTATTCCCGCGCACGCCGGGCCGCGACTATTCCGGCGTGGTGATCGACGGGCCGGCCGGCACGGTCGGCCGCGAGGTGTTCGGCTCCTCCGGGGATCTCGGCATCCGCCGCGACGGCACCCACGCAACCCATCTCGTCGTCGAAGCTGACGCCGTCGTCGATAAGCCGAAGACGGTGTCCTGGGAGGAGGCCGCCGGCATCGGCGTGCCCTTCGTCACCGCGATGGAAGGTTTTCGCCGCGCGGGCGTGCCGAAGAACGGCGAGACCGTTTTGGTGTTCGGCGTCAATGGCAAGGTCGGCCAGGCCGCGGTGCAGATCGCGACCTGGCAGGGCGCGCGCGTCATCGGCGTGGTGCGCAAGGCGGAAGCTTACGAAGGCCACACCAACGCCCCCATCGAGGTGATCGACGCGTCCGCGACCGACGTCGCCACGCGCGTACGCGAATTGACCAGCGGCAAGGGGGCCGACATCGTCTTCAATACCGTTGGCGATCCCTATTTCCAGGCCGCGCACAAATCGCTCGCATTGCGTGGCCGTCAGATCCTGATCGCCGCGATCGACCGCATCGTGCAGTTCAACATCCTCGAATTCTACCGGGGCCAGCACACCTATGTCGGCATCGACACGCTCGGCCTGTCGTCGGCCGCGACTGGCGCGGTGCTGCGCGATCTCGGCGCGGGCTTTGCGAGCGGCCAGCTGAAGCCGTTCCCGATCAAGGCGAATGCCGTCTATCCGCTGGAGCGCGCCAAGGAGGCGTATGTCGCGGTCGCCGGCTCTTCGCGGGATCGCTTGGTCCTGAAGCCGTAATCATGGATTCGTCCGCAGCACTCGTCATCTTCGCCGGCCTCGCCATCGGCCTTGTCTACGGCGCCGTCGGTTTGCTCAGCGGCTTCTGCCTGATGAGCAGCATGCGCGGCTGGCTCGCGAAAGGAGACGGGCGGCTGGCGCGGACCTATGCGCTGGCGATCGCCGTCGCGATCGCCGCCAGCCAGTTCCTTGCCGGCAACGGCATGGCCGATTTGGGCAAGTCAATCTACCTGCAGCAGACGTTCTCGGCGCCGGTGCTGTTCCTCGGCGGGGTGCTGTTTGGTTACGGCATGGTGCTGTCGAACGGCTGCGGCTCGCGCGCCCTGGTGCTGCTCGGCCGCGGCAATCTCCGCTCCTTCGTCGTCGTGATCGTGCTCGCCATCGCTGCGCAGATGACCCTCAAGGGTCTGATCGCACCGGCGCGCATCGCGCTGGTTCAGGCCTCGCAAACCACCGTCAGCGCCAATTCGCTGCCGTCGCTGCTGGCGACGCTTGGCCCAGCTGAAGCTCTTTCGCGCGCGCTGGCTGCCGCCGTGCTCGTCGTCGTGCTGATCCTGTTTGCCTTCGCGCATCCGGCCTTCCGCCGCTCGCCCGGTCAGATCGCAGCGGGAATCATCGTCGGCCTGCTCGTTGCCGCGGGCTGGCTCGTCACCGGCTATCTCGGTGCCGACGACTTCAATCCGGTGCCGGTGACCTCGCTCACCTTCATCGCGCCGATCGCGGACGCGCTGCAATACGCCATGCTCTCGACCGGCCTGACGCTCAATTTCGGCATTGCGACGGTCGCCGGCGTCCTCGCCGGCAGCCTCATCACCGCGCTCGCCACCGGCCGCTTCAAGCTCGAAGGCTATTCCTCGCCGCGCCACATGCTGCGCTCGGGCAGCGGCGCCGCGCTGATGGGCATCGGCGGCGTGATGGCGTTCGGCTGCTCGATCGGGCAGGGGCTCACGGGCGTGTCGACGCTGGCGCTGGGCTCGTTCGTCGCGCTCGCCGGCATCCTGCTCGGCACGACCGCGGGTCTGCGTGGCGTGCTGCGGGTTCAACCGCTCGCGATGGCCTGACCGCGCAACAGCCGGTCGCCGAGCGTCGCAAGTCCGATGCCGGTGACGATCAATCCGGCCGCGACGGCGAGGCTCAAGTCGAGGGGCTCGCCCAGCAGGATCGCCGCACTGGCGATACCGACGAGCGGCGTCCCGGTGGTGCCAAGCGACGTCGTCAGCGCCGAGATGCTCTTGTTGACCATCGACATCGCCCAATAGGCCAGCGCGGTTCCGATCAGGCCGGAGTACAGGAACAGCATAGCCAGCCGCCACGACCATTCCACATGTGGCAGCCCGTCGATGACCATCGCCAGGGTCGAGAGCACGACCGTGGCCACGAGCACTTGCCAAAACAGGAGCTGGAGCGGGGAGGCGATCCAGCGATGCGCGCGGATATAGATGATGTTCGCAGCCCACGAGATCGCGGCCAGGATGACCATGCCGGCGCCGAGCACGACGTTGGCATTGCCCCAGTCTATTGAGGACGGATTCAGGATCACGGCAAGGCCGATCAGTCCGAGCAGGGCGCCGGCAAGCTTGGGTGCGGTCAGCGTGTCCTTCCCGAGCAGGGGCGCCGCAATCGCGACCCAGAGCGGCGTGGTGTAGCCGAGCACGATGCCCTTGCTCGCGGGCAGGAAGCGCAGGCCGGCCGCGACCAGAATGGAGAAGAGCGTCATGTGCAGCAGCGCGACGCTGAGGACCACCGGCACGTCGCGCCGCTCCGGAATCACGAGATTGTTGCTCAGTCCGAGGATGACAAACAATCCTGCCAGCGCGATCCAGCTCCGGATCGCCGAGCTCCACAGCGGCGGGACGAGTTGCACCAATTGCTTCGTCACCGACCAGTTCACGCCCCAGGCCAGCACGACGATGAGGAACAGGCCGACGGCCGCGCGGGGGGACAGGGAGTTCATCGCAAGATCCTTGAAGCAGTCCGGTCCGGCCGATAGCATCCGCACTGGTACCCACAAAAGCGCCAGATCGGAAAGGAACAAGGTGCCAGTTTCGGACGATATGATCTCGGCCCTGATCGACCTGAAGCGGGCCGGCGACGACGGGCTGGTGGCTCAACTGACGAGCCAGCTCCGAGGCTTGATCGCGACCGGCCGCCTCGGCAAAGGCCGCACGCTCCCCTCAAGCCGCCGGCTCGCCAGCGATCTCGGCGTTTCCCGCAACACCGTCACCTATGCGTTCGAGCAGCTCGCCGCGGAGGGATATCTCGCGGCGTCGCACGGCCGCCGTCCGGTGGTCACCGTCGACGGCGGCGAACGGCGTCAAGGAGCGGAGGCCGTTGCGGCGCGCGTGCGCACCGGCAAGCCGCGGCTTTCACCCTGGGCCTCGCAGCTCAAGCAGACCGACTGGCCGATGTCCTATCAGGTGCCGCTCAGACCGTTGCGGCCAGGGCTTGGAGATGCGCGGGAGTTTCCGAACGAGATCTGGGCTCGCTGCCTGCGCCGCAGCGCCGTGCGTGCGGCCAAACGCGAGCTCGGACCCATCAACCGAACGCGCCTGCGCGAGACGCTCGCGCATTATCTGGCCGCGAGCAGAGGCGTTCGCGCCACGGCAGAGCAGATCATGATCCTGCCGAGCGCGCAGGCCGCGCTGACCTTGATCGCGGCTGTTCTCATCTCCCCCGGCGACGAGGTCTGGGTCGAGGATCCCGGCTATCCCGGCGCGGCCGCCGCTTTCCGCGCCTCCGGCGCGCGCGTGACCGGCATGAGGCTGGACACGGAGGGCATGCAGCGGATGCCGGGTCTCGCGGTTCCGAAATTGATCTTCATGACGCCATCGCACCAGCATCCCACCGGACGGCTGATGTCACTGGCGCGTCGCACCGAATTTCTCAGCCTGTGCAGGCCCGGCAAGACCTGGATCGTGGAGGACGATTATGACGGCGAATTCCACTATGACAGCCGGCCGGTGCCGGCCTTGCAAGGCCTCGATGCCCATGGCCGCGTGTTCTATGTCGGTACCTTCTCGAAGGTGATGACATCGGATATCCGACTCGGCTATCTCGTCGTCCCGCCGGCATTGGTCAGCACGTTGGAAATCGCGCAGCGGCACATCGGGTTGATTGCCGCGAGCCACATCCAGGAAGCGCTGGCCGAGTTCATCGCCGACGGGCATTTCCTCGCGCATCTGCGCCGGATGCGCCGGCTCTATCACGCGCGCCGCGACCACCTCGTTGCAGGACTGGAGCGCCATCTGGGCGAGATGCTCTCGGTCGAAGTGCCTGCGGGCGGCATCCAGCTCGTCGCCCGTCTCAAACGCGGCACCGCCGATCGGGCGGCAGTCAAACGACTGGCTGCCGCGGGCGTTGAAACGCGGGCGCTGTCCAGCCTGGCGCTGGACCGGCCGCGGGATCATGGCCTGCTGCTCGGTTTTGCGGCCTGGCGTGAGAACGAGATCAGCGCGGCATTGCGGACGATGGCATCGTGCTTCTAGCGCAGTCGCGCTAGCCCACGGCCTTCGTCACGATGCGGATCTCCGAGGTCAGTGTCCGATGCACCGGGCACTTGTCGGCGATCTCCATCAGCTTCTTGCGCTGCTCGGCATCCAGCGCGCCGTCGATTGCGATGTCGCGCTCGATCTGGTCGAGCATGCCCTCGCGCGTGTCGCACTCCGCGCAATCCTTGGCGTAGATTTTCGAATGCTTCAGCGTAACGGTGACGCGGTCGAGCGGCAGCGATTTGCGGTCGGCATAAAGACGCATGGTCATGGAGGTGCACGCGCCCAAGCCGGCGAGCAGGAAATCGTAGGGCCCGGGGCCGGCGTCCTCGCCGCCGGCAGCCACCGGCTCCCCCCC
>NZ_AJQF01000066.1:0-30769 GCF_000261705.1 Bradyrhizobium genomosp. III
TTGAACTTGCTCTTGCGGGTCTCCCGTACCACGACCTGACGCGGTGCCTCGGGAAGATCCATCGCCTTCGCGGGCTTTGCCGTGTCGATGTAGCGGCCGGCCCATGCCGTGATCACGTCGGCTGCGTAGAGGGCGTCGGCGGGCTTGGCGAGCAGATGATCGGCATGGTCGAGCGAGACGAAGCTCTTGGGGTGCCTGGCGGCAACGAAGATCTTGGTCGCATTGTCGACGCCGACGGTGTCGTCGACCGGCGAGTGCATCACCAGCAGCGCCTTGTGCAGCCCTGTGATGTCCTTCATCAGCTCGTGCTCGGCGATGTCCTCGAGGAACTCGCGCTTGATCCGGAACGGGCGTCCTGCGAGCGAGACCTCGACCTCGCCCTGCGCGCGGATGTTGTCGAGATGCTCCCTGAAGAGGCCGGTCACGTGCGCCGGATCGGATGGCGCCGCGATGGTCACAACTGCCCTGGCTTCCGGGATATGTCCGGCTGCCGCGAGGATCGCAGCGCCGCCGAGGCTGTGGCCGATCAGGAGCGACGGCGCCTTGCGGGCGTTGCGCAGATGGTCGGCTGCGCGGACGAGATCGGCGACGTTGGACGAAAACGTCGAATTGGCGAAATCGCCTTCGCTCGAGCCGAGCCCGGTGAAGTCGAAGCGCAGCACCGCGATGCCTTTGGCTGCCAGCGCGACCGAGATGCGCTTGGCGGCGAGCGTATCCTTGCCGCAAGTGAAGCAGTGCGCAAACAGCGCGTAGGCCGCGGGCTCGCCGTCCGGCAACTCCAGCGCGGCGGCAAGCTGATGTCCGCCTTCGCCCGTGAATTGAAAGCGCTCCGTCGACATGGGCTTCCCCTCGTTCCTGCTTGAATTCTAATCGTCGGAATAGCGTTGCTCGGCCCAGGGGTCGCCGCGCTTATGATAGCCGCGGACCTCCCAGAAGCCGGGCGCGTCCGCGGTCAGGAATTCGATGGCCTGGAGCCATTTCGCGCTCTTCCAGAAATAGAGATGCGGCACGACCAGCCGCACCGGGCCGCCATGCTCCTCCGTCAGCGGCTGGCCGGACCACCTATGGGCGAGCAGCGCATCCTCGGCGGCAAAGTCTTCCAGCGCGAGGTTGGTGGTGTAGCCGTCATGGGAATGCAGCGTCACGAAGCGTGCATCCTCGCGCGGCTGGCAGGCCGCGAGCAGCTCGCGCGTGGCAAGCCCTTCCCACTCATTGTCGTAGCGCGACCAGGTGGTGACGCAATGGATGTCGGAGGTGAACCGGGCCTGCTTCTGCGCGATGAATTCGTCGAAGGTCCAGAACACGGGGCTCTCGATCGCGCCGTAGACGTCGAGCCGCCAGCGCTCGCGTGACACCGGCGGCACGACTCCGAGATCGAGCACAGGCCAGTCCTTGGTGAGGTGCTGGCCGGGCGGCAGCCGTTGGTCCTCCGGCCGCGTGATCTTCCCTGTGAGGAAGCGGCCCTCGCGCGCCCATTTCTCCTTGGTGCGCGTCAGCTTGCTGTCGGATGGCGTCTCGTCAGCCATGGTCTACTCGTGCCGATGCATTGCCGAAGTGTGCTTGGTGTCGCGCATGGTAGCATAGATGATCAAGGACAGGCAGATGATGCCGCTGAGGTAGAAATAGAACCATTCCTCGTGCCCGATGCTCTTGAAATAGAGCGCGATCGCCGGCGCCGTGCCGCCGAAGACCGACACCGTGATGGCATAGGGCAGGCCGACGCCGAGCGCGCGGACATTGGTCGGGAACAGCTCGGCCTTCACCACGGCGTTGATCGAGGTGTAACCGGCGACGAACAGCCAGGCACAGCAGATCAGGACGAACGCGACGAAGGGCGACTTGGTCTCCTTCAGCGTCATCAACAGCGGGACGGTCGCGAGCGTGCCGGCGACACCGAAGAAGATCAGCAGCGGCTTGCGCCCGATCTTGTCGGAGATCGCGCCGTAGATCGGCTGGAGGATGGTCGCGAAGACCAAGGTGCCGAAGATCACGAAAGTGGTCTGGTCCTCGGTCAGCCCGACCGAGAGCTTGACGAAGGTCTGCATGTAGGTGGTGAAGGTGTAGAATGCTGCAGTGCCACCGGCGGTGAGGCCGACCACCAGCAGCAGCTCGCGCGGATAACGCAGCAAATTGGTGATCGAGCCGGTCGGCTTCACCACCTTCTTGGCTTCCTCGAACGCCTCCGTCTCGTGCAGGCCGCGCCGCATCACCGCTGCGAAGATCGCCAGCGCTGCGCCGATCGCGAAGGGGATACGCCACCCCCAGTCCTTCAGCTCCTGTGGGGTGAGGAAGACCTTTTGCAGGAGCAGCAGCACGATGATCGCGGTGAGCTGGCCGCCGATCAGGGTGACGTATTGAAAGCTCGAATAGAAGCCGCGGTGCTTGGGATCTGCGACCTCGCTGAGATAGGTGGCGCTGGCGCCATATTCGCCGCCGAGGCTCAGGCCCTCGATGACGCGTGCAAGCGCGAGGATGACCGGCGCGGCGAATCCGATCGTGGCATAGGTCGGCGTCAGCGCGATGATCAGCGAACCGAAGCACATGAAGACGACAGAGAGCGTGAGTGAGATGCGCCGTCCGAAATGGTCGGCGAGATAGCCGAAGAACCAGCCGCCCAGGGGGCGCATCAGGAACGTCGCCGCAAAGACGACGGCGACGTTCAATTGCTGCACGACGGGGTCGTTGCCAGGGAAGAAGGCGGGAGCGAAATAGAGCGCGAACGCCGTATAGGCGTAGAAATCGTACCATTCGACCAGATTGCCGATGGAGCCGATGAAGATTGCCTTGATCCGCCGCTTGGCGTCGGCAATGTCGATGTAGTCGGAGGCCGGCTCGATTGCTTGTTCGGTCATGCCCGGCCTCTCCGTTGTCTGGAAAGGCCTACATCGCCTTTCCGAGCAAGAATGGCAACTGGCGGGGGCCCCGCACCGTGCCCTGTGACCAGGTCACGGCGCCTGCCGGATCGAGTCGGAAATCTGGAATGCGTTTTAGCCATTCCTCCAGCGCAACCTGCATCTCCATGCGCGCCAGGTTGGAACCGACGCAGCGGTGAATGCCGAGGCCGAAGGCGGCGTGCCGGTTTTCGCGACGGTCGATCACGACTTTGTCAGCGTCCGGAAACATCTTGGGGTCGCGATTTGCGGCCGGGAAGGACAGCAGCACCATGTTGCCCGCCTTGACCGGGCAGCCCGAGATCGTGGTCTCCTTGACCACCTCGCGGGCCATCGTCACCGGAGAATAGGCGCGCAGCAGCTCCTCCACCGCAGTCGGGATCAATGCGGGCTCGGCGATCAGCCGCTCGCGGTCGGCCGGCGTCTTCGCAAGATGCCAGAGCGAGGAACCGATCGCGCTCCAGGTGGTGTCGATGCCGGCGATCAGGAGCAGGCGCAGCGAGCCCAGGACGTGCGAGTCTTCGAGCGGGTTGCCCTCCTTGTCCTTGGCGTTCATCAGGTAGGAGATGAGATCGTCGGTCGGCTTGTCCTTGCGCGCCTCGATATGCGCGCTGAAATAGGCGCTCATCTCCTGCACGGCCTGCAGCAGCTTGCTCTCGTCCTTGATGCCCAGCTCGAGGATCATGTGGATCCAGTTGATGAAGACATCGCTGTCGCTCTCGGGGATGCCGAGCATGTGGGCGATGGCCCGAACCGGGATATATTTGGCGTAGCGTGCGGCGGCGTCGACCTTGCCATCGGCGATGAAGCCGTCGATCAGCTCGTTGCAGATCGCGCGCATCCGCGGTTCCAGCTTCTTCATCGCGTCCGGCGTGAAAGGCGGCAGCAGCAGCTGCTTGGCCGGCTTGTGCACGGGCGGGTCCGAAGTGATCGGCGGTGCGGCGTTCCTCGCCACCTCGGGACGGACGTCGCGCACGATGATGCGGCGCGAGGAGAAATGCTCGGTGTCGTTGGCGATCTCGCGTACCGCCTCATAGGTCGTCGGCATGTAGCAGCCGAGGAAACGCTCGGTGTGCACAACCGGGCTCGCTGCGCGCAGCTCGTCCCAGATCGGGAAGGGATCCTCCGTCCATTGCGGATCGGTATGGTCGAAATCATGGACCCAGTCGGTGACGGGCGGATGGGCGGCGGGCGGACTGGCGTCGGACATGGCAGGGAATCCCTTGGCTCGTGTTCGCTGAAAGGACGCGGGGCGGCAGAGGCCGCACTACTCCTCGATCACATCGATCGCGATTTCCGGGCAGTTGGATTTGGCAAGCCACGCCTTGTCCTCGAGTCCCGGCGGGACCGTGCCGTCGCCGGCTTCGTGGGCGTTGCCGTATTCGTCCAGCTCGAAAAGTTCCGGCGCGAGTGCCTTGCAGCGCGCGTGGCCCTGGCATTTGTCGGGATCCACGTGAACCCTCAGTCGCTCTGTCATGGCGGCATCCTCGGTCGTATGCGCGGGGCCCGCAGGGCGGCGCGTTCCTCATGTCGATTTTATCCGCGGCATTTGCCGTGGGCTTTAAGTTATATGCTATTACATTCGCGGCAGGCTTTCCCTGTCAAGCGCAAACTTATAGGTTCGCCACACCATGCGCTCACAACTCGCCCGCAAGCCTGCGAACACCTACCATCATGGCGACCTTCGCGATGCTCTGATCAAGGCCGCATTGCGCGAGGCGGAGCAGGGCGGTGCCGAGGCGATCAGCATCAAGGCGCTGGCGAAGCAGCTCGGCGTCTCGCAGCCGGCGCCGTACCGGCATTTCGCCGATCGCGAGGCATTGCTCGCGGCAGTGACGGCGGAGGCATTCCGGCAGCTCAGCGCGATCTTTCGGGAGGCGATGGCGAAACCGTCAAAGCAATCTAAACTGTCGCGGCTGGCGCAGGCCATGCTCGAATTCGGATTGCGACGGAACGGCATCTACCGCCTGATGTTCGCGTCCCGCACGGTGGCATGCGCCGCCAAGGGCAGCGAGCTGCACGAGGCTACGCGCGAGACCTTTTCGCTCGTGATCGAAGCCCTGGAAGTGCCCGCCGTCGGCTATTTGCGCGAGCGCCAGGCGCTCAAGATCTGGGCGGCGTTGCACGGCGTGGTGATGCTGGCCGAGCAGGGCCTGTTCACCGGCGAGGCCGCGCATGCCACCCGCGAGGAACTGGTCGAGGATTTCGTCAGCGAAACGAAGGCCGCGCTCGCCGCTGCCATCAAGGACGTGCGGCGTCGGAAAGCGACAGGTGCCTAAGCCTTCGCTTTCAGCAGCTTCATCAGCTTGTCGACCGCGCTGTCAGGCGTGGTCACGACGGGACGGCCAGTCGCTTCCGAGACCAGCGGTGCCGTTGCTGCGATGCTGAACTGCGCCAGCGCGATGACGTCGCAATCTCGCAGGTCCTTTGACGCTTCGACGATCAGCCGGTCGTGGGTGGCGCGGTCGCCGCGGTCGAGCGCCGCCAGCGCGCCCTCGGCAAGCTTCGGCACGATTTGGACGGAGGCCGGAAACTCCGGCGGCATCGACACAAGGGTCGGGGGGAAAGTGGACAACAGGCCGATGCGCCTGCCCATCGTCGCCGCGCGCTCGATCATGGCTTCGTTGGGCTTGAGCACCGGCATCGGCGCATGCGCGCGTGCGACCGCCTCGATACAGGGGCCGAAGGCCGAGCAGGTGAACAGGATCCCGTTCGCCCCGGTCGCCGCCGCATAATCGCCGAGTGTGAGGAAGCGATCGGTCATGGCATCGTTGAGCGCACCGTCCCCGGCCAGATCCGCCGACAGGCTGTCGTCGAGCAGGTTCATCAGCCGCGCCTCCGGCCAGGCCTCGGCGAACGCGGCTTCGATCGGGGCGATGGAATGCTTGAGGGCGTGGATCAGGGCGATGCGCATGGGATGTCTCGTCTCCCTCGCCCCGCTTGCGGGGAGAGGGTCGGGGTGAGGGGGAGTCTCCGCGGGGACGATGAGAGTTGGACTCGCGGAGAGTCCCCCTCACCCGACCGCTGCGCGGTCGACCTCTCCCCGCAGGCGGGGAGAGGTGAACTCCCTACTTGAACGGCACCGCGTACATCAAGCCGCCCTTGCTCCAGAGGCCATTGAGGCCGCGGTCCAGCTTGAGCGGGCTCGCCTTGCCGACATTGCGCTCGTAGATCTCGCCGTAATTGCCGGTGACCTTGATCGCGGTGACCAGCCATTTGTTGTCGAGCCCGAGCCGCGAGCCGAGGTCGCCGGAGGCGCCCAGCAGGCGCTGGATCGCGGGCGTCTGCGACTTCGCCATCTCGTCGACATTGGCCTGCGTCACGCCGAGCTCCTCGGCCTCGATCAGGCCGTAATGCAGCCAGGTGACGATGTCGCTCCAGACCTCGTCGCCGTTGCGGGTGAAGGGCCCGAGCGGCTCCTTGCTGATCGTCTGCGGCAGCACGACGTAGTCGGCCGGGTTCGGCGCCGCGGTGGTCACGGCGCCGGCGAGTGCGGAGGCGTCCTGGGTCATGGCATCGCAGCGGCCGCCGAAGAAGGTCTGGTACATGGTGTCGACGCGGTCGAATACCAGCGGCTTCCAGTCGATGCCGTTGGCACGGCCGTAATCGCCGAGCGTCACCTCGTGCGTGGTGCCTTGCGCCACGCAGACGGTGGCGCCCTTGAGGTCCTTGATGTCCTTGACGCCCAGGTCCTTCTTCACGACAAAGCCCTGGCCGTCGTAGAAGTTGACCGGGCCCTGCCGCAGGCCGAGCGTCACACCGCGCAGATAGGTCTGCGTCGAGTTGCGGTAGAGCACGTCGATCTCGCCCGATTGCAGGGCGGTGAAGCGGTTCTGCGCTGTCAGCGAGACGTAGCGCACCTTGCTGGCATCACCGAGCACGCCGGCAGCGAGCGCGCGGCAATAATCGACGTCGAGACCTTTGTAATTGCCTTGCGAGTCGGGCGCCGAGAAGCCGGCAAAGCCGGCGCTGACGCCGCACACCAGCGTGCCACGGCTCTTCACCGTATCGAGCGTCGCGGCGGATGCGACAACCGTCGATGCAGCGAGGACGCTCGCTGCGATAACCACTTTCCTCATCATGCTACTCCCCTCAGTGATTGACACTACGCAACACGTTGTCGACGGCCGTGCCGAGCTTGTCGACGATCAGGTCGATCTCCTCTGCGGAGGCGATATAGGGCGGCGCCAGCAACACGTGGTCGCCGCGCACGCCATCCACGGTGCCTCCGCCGGGATAGCAGCCGAGCCCATTGGCGAAGGCCTCCGCCTTGATCTTCTGATTGAGCTTGAGCGCGGGATCGAACGAGGCGCGGCTGGCGCGATCGGCGACGAGCTCGATCGCCCAGAACAGGCCACGGCCCCTGATATCGCCGACATGGCGGTGATTGCCGAAGCGCTCGGTCAGGCGCTGTTCGAGCTGCTTGCCGCGCTCCTTCACGCGCTCGAGCAGGCCGTCCTCGCGGATCACCTCTTGCACCGCCAGTGCGGCGGCGCAGGCGAGGGGGTGTGCCAGATAGGTGTGGCCGTGCTGAAAGGCACCTGAGCCCGCGCGGATGGTGTCGATGATCCTGCCGCTCGCGAGCATCGCCCCAATCGGCTGGGAGCCGCCACCGAGGCCCTTGGCGATCGCCTGGATGTCGGGCGCGACCCCTTCCTGCTCCCAGGCATGCGTGGTGCCGGTGCGGCCCATGCCGCACATGACTTCGTCGAGGACGAGCAGCGCGCCGTGCCGGTCGCAGATCTCACGCACCGCCCTGAAGTAGCCGTCCGGTGCCGTCACCGCGCCGGCGGTGGCGCCGACGACGGGCTCGGCGAGGAACGCCGCGACCGTGTTGGGACCGAGCCGCTGAAATTCCGCTTCGAGCTCCGCCGCCAGGCGCGCCACGAACTGCGCATCGGATTCACCGTCGCGCTTCTCGTGATAGGCAAACGCCGGCGTCACATGACTGAAGGCGGCCGAGAGCAGCGGCGCATAGGGCGCGCGGCGCCAGGCATTGCCGCCGGCCGCAAGGGCGCCCAGCGTGTTGCCGTGGTAGCTCTGTCGCCGTGCGATGAAATGTTGTCGCTGCGGCTCACCGCGCTCGATGAAATACTGCCGCGCGAGCTTGATGCTGGCTTCGATCGCCTCGGACCCGCCGCTGACGAAGTAGGCGTAAGCGAGACCGCCGGGCTCGTGGCCGACCAGCGTCTCGGCGAGCGCTTCGGCCGGCTCGGACGAGAAGAAAGCAGTATGCGCATAGGCCAGCGTCGAGGCCTGCTTCGCCATCGCCGCGATCACGCGTGGATGCTGATGGCCGAGGCAGGAGACCGCTGCGCCGCCGGAAGCGTCGATCACGCGGCGTCCGTCCTCGGCAAAGAGATAGACGCCTTCGCCGCCGATCGCCTTGGGCGGCGTCTCGCGGAGCGAGCGGTGCAGCACGCGGCTGGTGCGAGCGGCCATGGATCAACCTTTCTCTGAGACGTAGATGGAGGCAGCAGTGAGCCGCGCCTCGGTAGTCTCCAGGCGCTTCTTCGCGGCCACGCCGCCGAGCGAGAACGTCACCGCGGCGAGCGACTGCGCGATCGCGATGGCGCCGGTGAGACTCGGGAAGAAACCGGGAGAGGAGGCCGCCTCGAACAGCAGCACGTGGTCAGCGCCCTCGGCCATCGGCGCAGAGAGACTGTCCGCGATGGCAATCAGGGTTGCGCCGCTGTGATGGGCGGCTTGCGCGACGCGGACGCTCGCATGCGTGTAAGGCAGGAAGCCGATGACGATGACGGCCTCGCCTGGCCGGAAGGCGCCGAGATCGAGATCGTCGGGACCGGATACGCCGACGAGCTGCACCTGCTCGGGGCGGAACAGCCGCAGCTCGTAGTTCAACAGCTCGGCAACGCTGCGGCAGCTGCGATAGCCGGCGATCCAGATCCGCTTGGCCTCATGCAGGGAGCGCGCGGCCTCCGCAATCGGCTGCGCCGGAATGCGCGGCAGGCCGGCGGCCTCGGCCTCGAGCTTGTCGGCGACCAGCGCGACATCGGCATTTGGGCCGGGCCGGCGGCTTCTGGCGCGGCCGGAGAAGGGCGAAGTCTGCGATGGTCGCCGCGCCTCGGTCAGCGCCGCGCGCAATTCGTCCCAGCCCGAATAACCGATCGCCTTGGCGAGCCGCGTGAACGCGGCGGGATCGGCGCCGGCTTCGGCCGCGAGGTCGCGCATCGAACGGGTGGTGGCGTCGTAATCGTTGGCGGCGACGAAGCGTCCGACTTCCTGCAGCCGCATCGGGAGCGACGGCAATGCAATGCGCAGTTCGCTCAGCGGCGAGGATTTTGCGGGCTCGGCCATGAAACATTTGTTGCACGAATTATAGATTGGTGCAACAGTTGACGTGCGCTGGCCGGAAATCGTCGCTCTTCAAGAAGGATTTTTGCGCTGTGACCACGGACGCTCGGAGACCGCCGCGCCGCCGCCTGTTCGGCGCATGGGGACGCCGCGAGCTGCAGGGCCTGTTCTGGCAGGTGCTGGTGGTCGGGATCGCGGTCGCGGTCATCGCGTTTCTCTGGTCCAACACCGTCACCAACCTCTCGGCGCGCCGCATCACCACCGGCTTTGCCTTCCTCGGCCGCGAGGCCGGCATGCCGATCGCCGACAGCCTGCTCGCCTATAATCCGAGAGACACCTATCTCTGGGCCTTCGTCGTCGGCGTCGGCAACACCTTGCGCGTCGCCGTGATCGGCATCGTGCTCGCGACCATCCTGGGCACGCTGATCGGCATCTCGCGCTTGTCGGCCAACTGGCTGCTGTCACGACTCGCCGCCGTCTATGTCGAAACGCTCCGCGACATCCCGCTGCTGCTTCAGCTCCTGTTCTGGTACGTGCTGATGCAGGCGCTGCCGGCCGCGCGCGCGGCATGGCGGCCGATCGAGGGCGTGTTCCTGTCAAATCGCGGCCTGATCCTGCCGGCCATTCCGCTTGGCCCGCCGCAGCTTTGGGTGCTCGGCACGGCGGTGTTCGGCCTTGCCGTGGTCTATCTCATCCGGCGATGGCTGATCGCGCAGCAGATGCGCGACGGCAAGCCGCGGCCGGTATGGCCCTTTGCGGTGAGCTTCATCCTCGCGTTGCCCGTGCTGGTGTCAGTACTGCTTCGCGTGTCCTGGAAGATCGAATGGCCGGAGCTGCGCGGCTTCAATTTCGTCGGCGGGCTGACGCTTGCCCCGGAATATTTTGCGCTGCTGATCGCGCTCGTCACCTACACCTCGGCCTTCATTGCCGAGATCGTGCGCAGCGGCATCCAGTCGGTGCCACGCGGACAGTGGGATGCTGCCAACGCGCTTGGCCTGCGCCGCAGCTTCATGCTGCGACAGATCATCCTGCCGCAGGCGCTGCGCGTCATCGTGCCGCCGATGACGAGCCAGTATCTCAACCTGACCAAGAATTCCTCGCTCGCGGTCGCGATCGGCTACCAGGACGTGGTCTCGATCGCCAACACCACGCTGAACCAGACCGGGCAGGCGATCGAGGCGATCGCGCTAATCATGGCGGTGTTCCTGACCATCAGCCTTTCCATCAGCTTCTTCATGAACTGGTACAATTCGCGCATCGCGCTGGTGGAGCGCTGAACATGACCGCGATCGCCGACATGCCGGAAGTGCCGCGCGCCGCCCGCCGTCCGCAGACGGGAAATCCGGCGTTGCGCTGGCTGCGCACCAATCTGTTCTCGTCGATCCCGAACGGTATCCTCACCGTCGTGCTGCTGGCGATCCTCGCCAAGGGCATCTTCAGTTTCGTGCAGTGGGGCATCGCCAATGCCGTGTGGCTGACCCCGGCGAACGATTCCAGTGCCTGCCGCGCTGTGCGTGGCCTCGGCGCCTGCTGGGCGATCATTCCCGAAAAGTACCGCTTCATCCTGTTCGGCACCTATCCGTTCGACGAGCAGTGGCGGCCGGCGCTGTCGGTATTGCTGTTCATCGCGCTGTTCTACCTCTCCACCCGTCGCGCTTTGTGGCGGCGCGAGCTGGTCCTTCTCTGGATCGGAGCGCTCGCGCTGATCAGCGTACTGATGTGGGGCGGCGTGCTCGGCCTTTCCTTCGTTTCGCAGGATCGTTGGGGCGGCCTGCCGGTCACGCTGATCCTGGCGACGTTTGGCCTTGCATTCGGGTTTCCGCTCGGCATTCTCGTCGCGCTCGGCCGGCGTTCGAAGCTGCCGGCGATCCGCTCGCTCAGCGTGCTCTATGTCGAGCTGATCCGCGGCGTGCCGCTGGTGAGCCTGCTGTTCATGGCAAGCGTGATGTTTCCGCTGTTCATGCCCAGTGGATTCAATATCGACAAGCTGCTCCGCGCACAGATCGCGATCATCCTGTTTGCGGGTGCCTATCTCGCCGAAGTCATCCGCGGCGGCCTTCAGGCCGTGCCGCGCGGGCAATACGAGGCTGCCGATGCGCTGGGGCTGTCCTATTGGCGCAAGAACCGGCTGATCATCCTGCCGCAGGCGATCCGCCATGTCATTCCGCCGCTGGTCAACACCTTCATCGCTTTCTTCAAGGACACCAGCCTCGTCCTGATCATCGGCATCTTCGATCTGCTGACGACGGCGAAGACGGCGATCATCGATCCCGCCTGGCAGCAGTTCTCGGTCGAGGTCTACATCTTCGTCGCCTCGATCTATTTCATCTTCTGCTTCGCAATGTCGCGCTACAGCCGCAGCCTCGAGGCGACGAGTCGAACGTGAGGATCTCGTGTCCCGGACAAGGCGCAGCGCATCAGCGCTGTGCCGCAGAGCCGGGACCCAGAAGATGCACGGGAAGTCGTGGAAGGATGGGCCCCGGCTCTGCAGCGCACCGCCGAAGAGGCGCTGCGCTGCGTCCGGGGCACGAGAGTGAGATTACTTTTGCACCTTCGGATCGATCGGCGTCGTGTTGCGCAGGCCCAGAATATCCTCCAGCACCTTCGCGCCCGCGAGCACCTGCGCATCCCCCCTTGGTGCGCCAACGACCTGCACGCCGACCGGCAGGCCAGACGCCGTGAAGCCGCACGGCAACGACAGCGAGGGGCAGCAGGCGAGCGTGATGGCGTAGACGATGCCGAGCCACTCGACGTAATTGTCGAACCTCTTGCCGGCGCATTCGGCGACATAGCGGTGTTCGATCGGGAAGGGCGGCACGATCGTGGTGGGCGTCAGCAACAAATCGTAGGTCTTGAAGAACTCGACCGCCCGCGCAGTCATGCCGACGCGCTGGGCCTCGGCGCGTTCGAGCTGCTCGACCGTGAGCTTGAGGCCTTCCTCGATGTTCCAGATCACCTCGGGCTTGAGCAGGTCACGCTTGGTGCGCAGCAGATTGGCCTTGGTGATCGCGAAATCGAAGGCGCGCAGCACGTGGAAGCATTCATGCGCCTCGCGCCAGTCCGGATGCGCTTCCTCGACGATGGCGCCGGCCTCGGCAAAGCGTTCCGCCGCCTTTCGCGTGATCGCCTTCACCTCGGGATCGACAGGCGTAATGCCGAGATCGGGCGAATAGGCGATGCGCTTCGGCTTCTTGCCGGACTGAGCCGCCGACAGGAATGAGGTCGTGGGCGCCGGCAGCGACAGCGGATCGTCCGCGTAGTCGCCGCTCATCGCATCCAGCAGCAGCGCGAGATCCTCGACGTTGCGCGCCATCGGGCCGACCACGCCGAGATTGCGATCGATGCCGGATTTGGGGGTATGCGCGACGCGGCCGATGCTCGGGCGCATGCCGACGACGCCGCAGAAAGCCGCGGGGCTGCGCAAGCTGCCGCCCATGTCGGAGCCCTGCGCCAGCCAGGCCATGCCGGTGGCCAGCGCCACGGCCGCGCCGCCGGAAGAGCCCGCCGCGGATTTTGAAGTATCCCAGGGATTGAGGGTCGCGCCGAACACCTCGTTGAAGGTGTTGGCGCCGGCGCCGAATTCCGGCGTGTTGGATTTGGCGTAGACGACCGCCCCGTTGGCCTCGAGGTTCTCGACCATGAGGTCGGACTTGGCAGGGATATTGTCCTTGAAGATCGGCGAGCCCTGCGTGTTCAGTACGCCCGCAACGTCGGTCAGATCCTTGATCGGCACCGGCAGGCCCGCGAGCAGCCCCCGCGCGCCGGCGGGTTTCCGCATCAAGGCCTTGGCGCTGTCCCGCGCGCGCTGGAAACACAGGATCGGCAGCGCGTTCACCTTGCCGTCGACTTCACTGATGCGCTTCTCCACGACATCCAGCAGTTCGAGCGGCGAGACATCGCCGGACCGCAGCTTGTCGACGACGGCGCAGGCGGTTTCACGGATCAGGTCTTGAGACAATTATTGTACTCCTAGCTCTAGATTGTCATTCCGGTGCGCCCGAAGGGCGAACCCGGAATCTCGAGGTTCTCAGGTGCGCAATCGCGCACCATAGTTCGATGCTTTGCATCGCCCCGGAACGACGGTCCCCGAGGTCAGTTAACCCCATCCAGCGCTGATGCCGCCGTCGACCGTGTAGATCACACCCGACGTATACCCGGCGCGGTCCGACGCCAGGAACGCCATGAGGTCGCCGATCTCGCGCGCATGCGCGGGACGGCCGAGCGGCAGGCTCTTCTGGAATTCCTTGTAGCGGTTCTCGTCGCCGAACTGGTGCTTGGCCCGCGTCTTCAGCAGGGTGACGTGGCGATCGGTGCCGACGGGGCCGGGATTGATGCCGACCACGCGGATGTTGTCGGCGAGACTTTTTCCCCCGAGCGCGCGGGTGAAGGCCATCAGCGCGGCATTGCCGGCGCTGCCGCAGATGTAGTTGGCGTCGAATTTTTCGCCGGCCGCGCCGATATCGTTGACGATGACGCCGCCGCCCTTCGCCTTCATCTGCGCGTAGATCTGCCGCGTCAGGTTGATATAGCCGAACACTTTCAATTCCCAGGCGTGACGCCAGGTCGCCTCGTCGATCTTGTCGATCGAGCCGCCGGGGATGTCGCCCGCATTGTTGACGAGCACGTCGATGTCGGCCGCTTCCTTCGCGAGCCGCGCCAGATCCTCAGCCTTGCGAAGATCGACGATGCTCGTTGCGGCATCGATCTGGTGGGCGGAGCGCAGGCGCTCGGCCAGCGCCTTGAGCTGGTCGCCGTCGCGGGCGGCGAGCAGGAGGTGTGCGCCTTCCTCGGCAAACGCTTCGGCGGCTGCGGCGCCAATGCCCTTGGACGCGCCCGTGATCAGGACGCGCTTGCCACGCAGATGCAGATCCATGAGGTTACTCGCAGGATAGGAACAGGATAAAATCAGTAGGCGCTTGGCCGCGCCATGGTCAACATTGCAGTGCAGCGTTGCGCTGCCGCTGCGTTTGGTCCATTGCAGTGCGGTCAAAAGGCGGCGGCTGCCGGACCAACCAAGGACGTTCTCGATGAGCAAGAAACAATACCGGATCGCGGTCATTCCCGGTGACGGCATCGGCAAGGAAGTGATGCCTGAGGGCCTGCGCGTCCTGGAATCGGCGGCGAAGAAGCACGGGGTCTCCCTGCATTTCGACCATTTCGACTTCTCGTCGTGGGACTATTACGAGAAGCACGGCCAGATGATGCCCGATGACTGGAAGGACAAGATCGGCAAGCACGATGCGATCTATTTCGGTGCGGTCGGCTGGCCGGCCAAGATTCCGGACCACGTCTCGCTGTGGGGCTCGCTGATCAAATTCCGCAGGGAGTTCGACCAGTATGTGAACCTGCGCCCGGTGCGGCTGATGCCCGGCGTGCCGTCGCCGCTGGCGGGCCGCAAGCCCGGCGATATCGATTTCTGGGTGGTGCGCGAGAACACCGAAGGTGAATATTCCTCCGTCGGTGGCCGCATGTTCCCCGACACCGACCGCGAGTTCGTGACCCAGCAGACGGTGATGACCCGCACCGGCGTCGACCGCATCCTGAAGTTCGCCTTCGAGCTCGCGCAGTCGCGGCCGAAGAAGCATTTGACCTCGGCGACCAAGTCCAACGGCATCTCCATCACCATGCCCTATTGGGACGAGCGCGTGGAGGCGATGGCCAAGAAGTTTCCGGGTGTGAAGTGGGACAAGTACCACATCGACATTCTCACCGCGAACTTCGTGCTGCATCCGGATTGGTTCGACGTCGTGGTCGGCTCCAATTTGTTCGGCGACATCCTCTCCGACCTCGGTCCGGCCTGCACCGGCACGATCGGCATCGCGCCGTCAGGCAACATCAACCCCGAGGGCGATTTCCCCTCGGTGTTCGAGCCGGTGCACGGCTCGGCGCCTGATATCGCCGGCCAAGGCATCGCCAACCCGATCGGTGCGATCTGGTCGGGCGCCATGATGCTCGAGCATCTCGGCGAGAAGGAAGCCGGCCAATCGATCGTCGAGGCGATCGAGCGCACGCTGGCCGAACGCACGCTCCGCACCAAGGACCTCGGCGGCAACGCCGACACCACGGCCTGCGGCAAGGCCGTCGCGGATATGGTGGATTGACGGAGAATGCGCAGGGCGGGTTAGCCAAGCAGATGCGCAAAGCGCATCTGCTTGGCGTAACCCACCTCTCGGCGAAGAAGGTGGTGGGTTACGCCTGCGGCTAACCCACCCTACGATTTCTATTTCATTCTCGATCAGCCAGCGATGTCCTCGATCGCCGTCTGATCCAGCCCGAACTTCTTCCCGGCCTCGATGATCTCCTGCCAGGTGGTCGGATCGACCGGAATGCCTTCGGCAAGGCGCTTCTTCTTGGTCTCGCGCTCGGGCTCGCCGGCGATTCTGACCTTGTCGACGCCGGGGGCAGGCGGCGAGCCGGTTTGCCAGGCAACAAAACTCTCGACTTCGCGCGCGAGGTTTTCGCCGGTGCCGAGCTTGCCGGGATCGATGACGATCGAGAGCATGCCGTTGAGGACGTTGTACTTGCCGTCGGAGGGGCCCTTGACCACCTGCCCGCCGGAGAGCGCGCCGCCGAGGATTTCGCAGACCAGCGCGAGGCCGGAGCCCTTGTGCTCGCCGAAGGGGAGGATGGCGCCGTGCGGCGGGATCACGGTGTAGCGCGGGTTGGTGGTGGGCTTGCCTTCATTGTCGATGATGGTGCCAGGCTCGAGCGCGACGCCCTTGTTGTGGGCGACGCGGGTCTTGCCTTGTGCGATCCTGCTGGTGGCGAAGTCGAGCACGATCGGGTCCTTGCCGGCGCGCGGGATGCCGACGCAGAACGGGTTGGTGCCGTGGCGCGCATCGCTGCCGCCCCAGGGCGCCACGATCGGGCGGGAAATGACGTTGACGAAGTGGATCGAGACCAGTCCGTGGTCGATGCACTGCTCAGCCCAGTGGCCGATGCGACCGATGTGATGCGAATTGGAGAGGCCGACGAGGCACACGCCGTTTCGCTTAGCGCGTTCGGCTGCCAGCTCCATCGCTTCATGACCGATCACCTGGCCGTAGCCGGTGAGGCCGTCGAGGGTGAGGAGCGGACCGGTGTCGAGCACGATCTTGACGTGCGCGTTGACGGCGAGGCCGCCATTGGTGACGCTTTGGACATAGCGCGGGATCATGCCGACGCCGTGGGAGTCATGGCCCTTGAGGTTGGCCTCGACCAGATTGGTGGCCACGAGCTCGGCTTCGCGGTCCGAAGACCCGCCCGCCTTGACGATGGCACGAATGGCGTTGGTGAGCGGCTCTGCCTTGATGGTGCGATAGTCGGCCATTGTTATTGCTCTTATCCCTTCACGATTTGGCGGGGGGAGGACGTAGGGTGGGTTAGGCGAAGCCATAACCCGCCTCTTCTGTCTCCGCGGAATAGACAGAGGTGGGTTAGGCCTTGCAGACGCGCTTCGCGTACTGCAGGGCTAACCCACCCTACGAATTCACGATCCGGCGGCAGTGCTCCCACGCCGCGCCAATCAGGTTCTCGCTCGCCTCCGGCGTACGGAACGCCGAATGCGCCGACAGCGTCACATTCGGCAGTTTTGTGAGCGGATGATCGCCAGGCAGCGGCTCGATGTTGAAGACGTCGAGGCCGGCATGGCGGATGTGGCCGGATTTCAGCGCGTCGATCATGGCGGCTTCGTCGACGACAGCGGCGCGGGCGGTGTTGATGAGGATGACACCACGCTTCATTTTTGCGATCTTCTCGCGCGTGATCATGCCGCGCGTCTCGTCGTTGAGCAGCAGGTGCAGCGACACGACGTCGCTCCTTGCCAGCACGCTGTCGAGATCGGTGAATTCCACGCCCGGATGGCTCTTCGGCGAGCGATTCCAGGCGATCACCTTCATGCCGCTGCCGGACGCAATGCGCGCGACCTCGGCGGCGATGCCGCCGAAACCGATCAGGCCGAGCGTCTTGCCGGTGAGCTGCATGCCGTCTTCGCGCAGCCAGTTGCCGACGCGCATCTCGCGGTCCATCATCGCGATGCCGCGGGCCGACGCCCACATCAGCGCGATTGCGGATTCGGCGACCGCGGTATCACCATAGCCCTTGATCAGATGCACGGAGATGCCGAGTTCTGCCAGCTCCTCAGGGTTCATGTAGCTGCGCGCGCCGGTGCCGAGGAACACGACGTGCTTGAGGCCGGTGCACTTCTTCGCCACCTCGGTCGGCAGCGCGGTGTGATCGACGATGGCGATCTCGGCGCCATCGAGGATCTCAGGATATTGCTCGGGCTTGATGTCGGGATCCCGGTGGATCCGCACCTTGGGATCCCCGGGCTTCTCCAGCCGTTCCATGATCACGGCTAGCGCTTCATTGGCGTCGACGAAAACTCCGCGCATGGCTCTCTCCGGTCAGGACGCGACGCCGGCGATCGCCAGCACGGTATGCATGAGAACGTTGGTGCCAGCAGTGCAGTCCGGCTGCGTCGCATCCTCCAGCTCGTTGTGGCTGATGCCGTCCTTGCAGGGCACGAACACCATCGCCGCCGGCATGATCGTGTTGAGGTTGCAGGCGTCGTGGCCGGCGCCGGAGGTGATGCGGCGCGAGGAATAGCCGAGCGTCTTTGCCGCGTTCTCGACCGCCGAGATCAGCTTGGGATCGAAATGCGTCGGCGGCTTGCGCCAGACCAGGTCGATCTTGACCTCGACCTTGCGGCGCGCGGCGATCTCGGCAATTGCGGCGCGCAGATCGCGATCGAGCGCGTCCATGATGGCGCCGTCCGCGCTGCGGCAATCCATGGTGAAGGCGATCTCGCCGGGAATCACGTTGCGCGAGGGGTTTGCGATCACGGCCTCGCCGATGGTGCCGACCGCATTCGGTCCGTGCTTCTTCGCGATGGATTCCATCGCCAGCACGATCTCCGACAGCGTCGCCAGCGCGTCGCGCCGCAGCGGCATCGGCGTCGATCCGGCATGGCTCTCGAAACCGGAAATCTTGCCGTCATACCACAGCACGCCCTGGCCGGAATCGACCACGCCGATGGTCTTGCCCTCGGCCTCCAGGATCGGGCCTTGCTCGATGTGCAATTCGACGAAGCAGCCAAGCTTCTGGAAGCCGACCGGCTTGTCGCCGCGATAGCCGATGCTGTCCAGCGCCTGGCCGACGGTCGTGCCCTCGGCGTCCTTGCGCGACAAAATGTCGTCGGTGGTGAAGTCGCCGACATAGGCGGCGGAAGCCATCATCGCAGGTGCGAAGCGCGAGCCTTCCTCGTTGGTCCAGTTCACGACGCAGATCGGCGCTTCGGTCTCGATGCCGGCATCGTTCAGCGTGCGGATCACCTCCAGCGCGCCGAGCGTGCCCAGAATGCCGTCATACTTGCCGCCGGTCGGCTGGGTGTCGAGATGCGAGCCGATGCCGACGGGCGGCTTCGACATGTCGCGGCCCTTGCGCAGGCCGAATTGTGAGCCGAGTGCGTCGGTGTGCACTTCGAGACCAGCGTCCTCGCAGGCCTTGCGGAACCAGTCGCGCACCTGCTTGTCTTCGCTGCTCAGCGTTAGCCGCCGCACACCGCCTTTGGCCGTCGCGCCGAATTGCGCGGTCTCGTGGATGGAGCCCCAGAGGCGGGCGGAATCGATTTGCAGATTGGTGGCGGCTCGGCTCATGCGGTCAGTCTCTCAGTTGTCATTCCGGGGCGGCTCGAAGAGCCGAACCCGGAATCTCGAGATTCCGGGTTCGATGCTGTCGCATCGCCCCGGAATGACGTTGAAGGTTGTCCGGCGCCTTTTTCAATGACGCGCCAGCGCGGGCGCGTCAACTGCGAGGCTGCTCTGCGCAATCTGCCGTGCAAGCTCGGCGACGCGCTCCACGGCGACGACGTCGGGCGAGGCGAGCCAGCTTGCGGTGAACGTCAGCGGTGCGATCGCGAGATCGGTGTCGAGCAGCTGCAGCCGCCCGTCGGCGAGTTCGTTCTCGACGATCGCGTCGGGGATCACGGCGACGCCGAGGCCTTCGACCGCCATGTGGATAACGGTCGCGAGCGATGCGGACGCGTGCAGCCGGATCGGCGGCAGCTCCGGCCGGTCGAATACCTCGCGCACGACCTCGTAAGGCTTGGTCTTGCGCGGGAAGGTGATGATCGGAAACCGCGCAAGCTCCGCCGGTGTCACCCGGCCTTTGCCGAGGCCGAGCGAAGGGCTTGCGAGGAAGCCGATCGGGTAATCTGCGAGCACGCGATTATGCACGCCCGACGCCGACAACGGTCCGACCACGAAGGCAAGCTCGATCTCCTGCGCGAGCAGGCGCGCGGTGAGGTTGGGCGTGATGTCGACCTCGATCTCGAGCGATAGATTCGGATAGACCTGGTTCACGCTCTTCACGAGGCGCGGCAGCCAGGTGTGCACGATGGTCTCAGCGACGCCGAGCCGCATCACGCCGCGCATCGCCGAGCGGTCGCCGATCTCCGCCATCATCTGAGCGCGCAGGCCGATCAGCTTCTCCGCATAGACCATCATCTGCCGGCCGCTCGGCGTCGGCGAGGCGACGCGGTGGTCGCGGTTGAGCAGCTTGACGCCCATCTCGCGCTCGAGCTGGGCGATGCGCTGGGAGATCGCCGGCTGGGTCGTATTGAGCCGTGCTGCGGCGCCGCGGAAGCTGCCGAGCTTTACGACCCAGAGAAAAGTCTCGATCGACCTGAAGTCCAGCATTGAAAGGATTTTCCTTGCCGATAAAATAGATTTATCGATATCGATTAGAAAGGACGATTAGACTTTATAGCACGCTTGGTGTTGGCTGTCTTTGTCGAGTTTATAGGCAGGTCGATTACATGACTGTTTTGGTGGCAGTGCAGCAAACTGAAACGCCCGACGCCCTTCCGAGCCGCAAGGCGCGGCTTGCCTACCGGCAAGGGCTGGTCGCCTCCACCGCAGGCGTCGCCCCCGGCTTCGTCCAGGGCAATCTGGCGATCCTGCCGGCGGAATATGCCAGCGCCTTTCATCGCTTCTGCCAGCTCAATCCGAAGCCGTGCCCGATCATCGGCATGTCCGATGTCGGCAGTCCGCACATCCCTTCGCTCGGCGCCGATCTCGACATCCGCACCGACGTGCCGCGCTACCGCGTCTGGCGCGACGGCGAGGTCGTCGACGAGCCGACCGATGTGACGAAGCATTGGCGCGACGATCTCGTGACCTTCGTGCTCGGCTGCTCCTTCTCGTTCGAAGAAGCCTTGCTCGACGAGGGCATGCCGATCCGGCACATCGAGCGCAATGTGCGCGTGCCGATGTATCGTACCAACATCGCCTGCGGCGAGGCCGGTCCGTTCGCCGGCCCCATGGTGGTGTCGATGCGTCCGTTCAAGCCTTCGGATGCGATCCGCGCGGTGCAGATCACCTCGCGCTATCCCGCCGTGCACGGCGCGCCCGTCCATCTCGGCCATCCGCATCTGATCGGCATCAAGGACATCGCCAAGCCGGACTACGGCGATCCGGTGCCGGTCGCCGACGACGAGATTCCGGTGTTCTGGGCCTGCGGCGTGACGCCGCAATCCGTCATCAACGCCGCCAAGCTCCCGTTCGCGATCACGCATTCGCCCGGCCTGATGCTGGTGACGGATCTCAAGAACAGGACCATGGCCGTGATTTAATGGGCAGCGTATGCTGCATGTTAGGGCTTTACTGCATCCATCAATCGCTTCATTCGATCAGCCGAAATTCAGTACAGGGGACTTTGCCATGACGATCACTCGCCGCGACGTGTTGTTGGGAGCCACCGCGACTGCCGCACTGGTGCCGCTGGCGGCGCGCGCACAGACTTCCGAAGTCGTGATCGGCGTCATCTATCCGTTCTCCGGCGGCAGCGCGCAGCAGGGCGTCGATGCGCAGAAGGCCTATGAGACCGCGCTCGAGGTCATCAACAAGGACACCGATTTCGACCTGCCGCTGGCGAAGGGGGAGGGCCTGCCAGGCCTCGGCGGCGCCAAGGTCCGCCTCGTGTTCGCCGATCACCAGGCCGATCCGCAGAAGGGCCGCGCCGAAGCCGAGCGCCTGATCACGCAGGAGAAGGTCTCAGCCATCATCGGGACCTATCAGAGCGCCGTCGCCGTCACGGTGAGCCAGATCTGCGAGCGCTACCAGGTCCCGTTTGTGTCCGCCGACAATTCCTCGCCCAGCCTGCATCGCCGCGGCCTGAAGTACTATTTCCGCGCCGCGCCGCATGACGAGATGTATTCGGCCGCCATGTTCGACTTCTTCGACGCCATGAAGAAGAAGGGCACCAAGATCGAGACGCTGTCGCTGTTCCACGAGGACACCATTTTCGGCACCGATTCCGGCAACGCCCAGGCCAAGATCGCCGGCGAGCGCGCCTACAAGATCGTCACCGACATCAAGTATCGCGCCAACTCGCCCTCGCTCTCGGCCGAGGTGCAGCAGCTCAAGTCCGCGAATGCCGACGTGCTGATGCCCTCGAGCTACACCACCGACGGCATCCTCTTGGTCAAGACCATGGCCGAGCTCGGCTACAAGCCGAATGCGATCGTGGCGCAGGACGCCGGCTTCTCCGAGAAGGCGCTCTATGATGCCGTCGGCGACAAGCTCGAAGGCGTGATTTCGCGCGGCACCTTCTCGCTCGACCTCGCGCAGAAGCGCCCGATGGTCGGCAAGATCAACGAGATGTTCAAGACGCGGTCGGGCAAGGACTTCAACGACCTCACCTCGCGCCAGTTCATGGGCCTGATCATCCTCGCCGACGCCATCAGCCGCGCCAAGTCGACCGACGGCGAGAAGATCCGCGATGCGCTGGCCGCGACCGACATCCCGGGCGAGCAGACCATCATGCCCTGGAAGCGCGTCAAGTTCGACGAGATGGGCCAGAACAACGATGCGGACCCGGTGCTGCTGCAATATATCGGCGGCAAGTTCGTCACGATCTTCCCGCCGCAGGCCGCGATCGCCGAGGCGGTCTGGCCGATGAAGTAAGACTGGGACGCGGGAGCTCGGATGCAGCTCCCGCCCTCATCCCGAGGAGCGGGCGTAGTCCGCGTCTCGAAGGACGAGGGCTGGCCATCCTTCGAGACGCGCGCCTGAGCGCGCTCCTCGGGATGAGGATCTATTTCGGGGGACAGACTTTTGACAGCGCAAGCCATTATCCAGAGTCTCGCGAGCGGCCTCCTCATGGGGCTGCTGTACGGACTGATCGCGGTCGGCCTCGCGCTGATCTTCGGCCTGATGGACGTCACGAACTTCGCTCATGGCGAGTTCCTGATGATCGCGATGTACCTGTCCTTCTTCCTGTTCGCGTTCTTCGCGATCGACCCCTTGCTTTCGGCGCCGTTGGTCGCCGCGGCGCTCTTTATCTTCGGAGCGGTGGTCTACTTGCTCATTGTACGCTTCGCCATGCGGGCCAAGGCCAACGCCGGCATGGTGCAGATCTTCACCACGTTCGGCCTTGCCATCGTGATGCGGGGCCTGGCGCAGTTCTTCTTCACGCCTGATTATCGCAGCATTCCGCAATCCTGGCTCGGTGGCAAAACCATCTCGGTCGCCGGCATCTTCCTGCCGGAGCCGCAGCTGGTCGGTGCGCTGGTCTCGATCCTCGCCTTTGCCGGCCTCTACTTCTTCATCCATCGCACCGATTTCGGCCGCGCGCTGGAAGCCACCCGCGAAGATCCCGGTGCGGTCGCGCTGGTCGGCATCGACAAGAACCGCGTGTTCGCGTTCGGCTGGGGCCTTGGTGCCGCGCTGGTCGGTCTCGCTGGCGCGATCATGGCGAGCTTCTTCTATATCTATCCCGATGTCGGCGCGTCCTTTGCGCTGATCGCCTATGTCACGGTGGCGCTCGGCGGCTTCGGCAGCGTGTTCGGCGCCTTTGCCGGCGGCATCATCGTCGGCCTCGTCGAAGCGACCACCGCGCTGGTGCTGCCGCCGTCGCTGAAATCGGTCGGCATCTACGCGGTCTATCTGCTGGTCGTCTTCATCCGGCCGCGCGGCCTGTTCGGATCGATCTGATGGACAAGGATTTTGCAGCGCGGCGCCGCCGCGACCTCATCATCGCCGCGGTGCTCGCCGCGATTGCCGCAGCGACGCCATTGTTCGTGAAGGACGTCGTCGTCCAGAACATCCTGATCCTGACGCTGATGTATGCGGGCCTGTCGCAGAGCTGGAACATCCTGTCCGGCTATTGCGGGCAGATCTCGCTCGGGCACGCGCTGTATTTCGGCCTGGGCGCCTACACCACCGAGCTGCTGTTCACGAAGTTCGGCGTGCTGCCCTGGTTCGGCATGCTGGCGGGCGGCGTCGTGTCGGCGCTGATCGCGATGGGGCTCGGTTATCCCTTCTTCCGCCTGCGCGGCCATTACTTCGTGATCGCCACCATCGTCATCGCCGAGATCGGCTTGCTTCTGTTCCACAACTGGGAATGGGCCGGCGCCGCGATGGGCATCACCATTCCAATCCGCGGCGACAGCTGGCTGAAATTCCAGTTCCTGCGCACCAAGCTGCCATACTTCTATTTCGCGCTGGCGCTGTGCTGCCTCGCCTGGTTCGTCACCTGGTGGCTGGAGAACTCAAAATGGGGATTCTGGTGGCGTGCGGTGAAGGACAATCCGGACGCGGCCGAGAGCCTCGGTGTCGACGTGTTCAATTCCAAGATGGGCGCGGCCGCCGTCTCCGCCTTCCTGGTCGCGGTGGGTGGCAGCTTCTATGCCCAGTTCGTCTCCTACATCGATCCTGAAAGCGTCATGGGCTTCCAGTTCTCGCTCTTGATGGCGCTGCCCGCCGTGCTCGGCGGCATCGGCACCCTGTGGGGGCCGGTGTTAGGGGCCGCCATCCTGATCCCGCTGACGGAGCTGACCCGCTTCAAGTTCGGCGGCTCCGGGCGCGGTGTCGACCTCATCGTCTACGGCACGCTGATCGTCCTGATCTCGCTGGCCTTGCCGCGGGGACTGCTCAGCCTGTTTTCACGCCGGAAGAAGACGGGGGCCGCACGATGACCGCGCTTCTTGAAACCCGCGGCGTCTGGCAGCGGTTCGGCGGCCTCGTCGCCAACAGCGACGTCTCGATCTCGGTCGGCCGCGGCGAGATCGTCGGCCTGATCGGCCCCAACGGCGCCGGCAAGTCGACGCTGTTCAATCTCATCGCAGGCGTTCTGCCGCCGACGCAAGGCTCGATTCTCTTCGACGGCGAGGACGTCACCCACATGCCGGCGGCCGAACGCTGCCAGCGCGGCGTCGGCCGCACCTTCCAGGTCGTCAAGAGTTTTGAGACCATGACGGTGATCGACAATGTCATCGTCGGCGCGCTGGTGCGCAACACCGTGATGCGCGAGGCCCGTCGCAAGGCGCACGAGGTCTTGGAGTTCACCGGCCTTGCCGCGCGCGCCGACGTGCTTGCCAGCGACCTCGTGCCCGCCGAGAAGCGCCGTCTCGAAGTCGCCCGTGCGCTCGCGACCGAACCGAAACTGCTGCTGCTCGACGAAGTCCTCACCGGCCTGACGCCGACCGAAGCGCAGACCGGTGTCGCGCTGGTGCGCAAGGTGCGCGATGCCGGCATCACCGTGTTGATGGTCGAGCACGTCATGGAGATCGTGATGCCCTTGGTCGATCGCGCCATCGTGCTCGATCTCGGCAAGGTGCTGGTCGAGGGCAAGCCCGCCGATGTCGTTCGCGATCCCAAGGTGATCAGCGCATATCTGGGAGATCGTCATGCTCAGCGTGCGTGAAGTCACGACCGCCTATCAGGGCCTGGTCGCGATCTCCGCGATCTCGATCGAGGTCCAGAAGGGCGAGATCGTCTGCGTCGCCGGCGCCAACGGCGCGGGCAAATCGACGCTGCTCAAATCCATCGCCGGCGCCGAGCGGCCGCGTTCCGGCACGGTGACGTTCGACGGCAAGCGCCTCGACGGCATGGCGCAGCACCACATCACGGCGACCGGCATTGCCTATGTGCCGGAGAATCGCCGCCTGTTCCCGCGCCTGTCGGTGCGCGACAATCTGCGTCTCGGCAGCTATCTCTACCGCGGTGACGCGAACCGCGAGGGGCCGCTCGATCTCGTCTTCCAACTGTTTCCCCGCCTGGCCGAGCGCCTGGAGCAGCGCGCCGAAACGCTAAGCGGCGGCGAGCAGCAGATGCTTGCGATCGGCCGCGCGTTGATGACGCGCCCGCGTCTGTTGATGCTGGACGAGCCCTCGCAGGGCATCATGCCAAAGCTCGTCGACGAGATTTTCCAGGCGGTGAAGCGCATCCGCGATGCCGGCATGACCGTTCTGATCGTCGAGCAGCGCATGGCCGAGTGCCTGGAGATCGCCGACCGCGCCTACATCCTGCAAACCGGCCGCGTGCTGATGCAGGGGCCCGCGGCCGAGATCAGGGGCAATCCCGACGTGAGGAAGGCGTATCTGGGACTGTAGGCGTTGACGCCGTCGCCGCACCCTCCGCCGTCATCCTGAGGTGCGCGCTCTTGCGCGCCTCGAAGGATGAGCCGCGAGCACCCGGAGCCCATCCTTCGAGGCTTCACCTTGCGATGCATCGCATCGCAAGGCTCGTACCTCAGGATGACGGCGGTGGGTGTGGTTCAATGACCGTGCCCATGCTCCGGCAACGTCACCCCAAACACCTTCACCAGATCCGCCACCTGCTCCGGTGACAGATAGCGCGGGTTCATCCCCCGCAGCAGCAGATAGAGCTTCGCCGTCTCCTCCAGCTCCTCCGTCGCGAACACCGCGGCTTCCAGCGTGTCGCCGGCAACGACCGGGCCGTGATTGGCGAGCAGCACCGATGAATATTTCCCCGCCAGGCCCTTGATCGCATCCGCGACCGCGGGATCGCCGGGGCGGTAGTACGGCACGAGCGCGGTGGCGCCGCATTTCATCAGATAATAGGCCGTCATCGGCGGCAGCGCGGCGCGCGGGTCGATCTCGGGCAGCATCGAGAGCGCAACCGACTGGGTGGAGTGCAGGTGCACGATGGCGCGGGCACTGCCGCGCGTGTCATAGAGCGCGGTGTGCAGCGGAACTTCCTTGGTCGGGGCATCGCCCGACACCAGCCGGCCCCTCTCGTCCAGCCGCGACAGCTTCGCAGGATCGAGGAAACCGAGCGAGGCATTGGTCGGCGTCACCAGCCAGCCGCCGCCGTCCAGCCTGACGCTGATATTGCCGGAGGAGCCGGGCGTCAGCCCGCGCTCGAACAGGGACCGTCCGAAGCGGCAGATGTCCTCGCGCAGCCGCGTCTCGTTGCTCGCTTCAGGTTTCATGGCCGTCATGCCCGCTTGTCTCACGCTTTGGCAGCGCGGCCAAGGCGTGATATCGGTTCGCCGAGCCGCCGCAAAAGCCGGCCGTCCGGGAAACGTTCGCAAGGGTTAGTTGCATGTCCGCCTCCACGTCACAAAATCAGCGCATCGCGGTCATCGGGCTCGGCTCGATGGGGTTTGGCATGGCGACCTCGCTGAAGCGCGCCGGCCACGCCGTCACCGGCTGCGACGTGTCGGCCGAGGCGGTGGCGCGTTTCGTCAAGGATGGCGGTGCGGGTGCCAAAACGCCGGCCGAGGCGGCCAAGAGCGCGGACATCGTCGTCAGCGTCGTCGTCAATGCCGCGCAGACGGAAGCCGTCCTGTTCGGCAAGGATGGGGCCGCCGAGACCATGCCTGAAGGCAGCGTCTTCGTATCCTCCGCCACGATGGACCCCGACGTGGCACGACGCCTTGCCAAGCAGCTGGAGGCGACCGGCCGGCATTATCTGGATGCACCGATTTCCGGCGGGGCGCAGCGCGCCGCGCAAGGCGAGCTGACGATCCTCGCCTCCGGCAGCCCCACAGCGTTCGCGAAGGCGCGGCCTGCGCTCGATGCCATGGCCGCAAAGCTCTACGAGCTCGGCGATGCCGCCGGCCAGGGCGCCGCCTTCAAGATGATCAACCAGCTGCTCGCCGGCGTGCACATCGCCGCCGCCTCGGAGGCGATGGCATTCGCCGCCAAGCAGGGCCTCGACATCCGCAAGGTCTATGAGGTGATCACGGCCTCCGCCGGCAATTCCTGGATGTTCGAGAACCGCATGCCGCACGTGCTCGA
This sequence comes from Bradyrhizobium genomosp. III, assembly GCF_000261705.1. Classification (NCBI taxonomy): domain Bacteria; kingdom Pseudomonadati; phylum Pseudomonadota; class Alphaproteobacteria; order Hyphomicrobiales; family Nitrobacteraceae; genus Bradyrhizobium; species Bradyrhizobium genomosp. III. The sequence continues at coordinate 27,232 of NZ_AJQF01000066.1, forward strand.
CGGCGACTACACACCGCGCAGCGCCGTCGAGATCTTCGTGAAAGATCTCGGCATCATCCAGGACATGGCGCGCAGCGCGCGATTCCCGGTGCCGGTCTCCGCCGCCGCGCTCCAGATGTTCCTGATGACATCGGCCGCGGGCATGGGCCGGGACGACGACGCCTCGGTGGCGCGGATGTATGCGCAGGTCACCGGCGTCAAGCTGCCCGGCGACAAGTAACGAAGAGGACGCCAATGCCCCGTTTCGCCGCCAATCTCTCGATGATGTTCACCGAGGTGCCGTTCCTCGATCGCTTCGATGCCGCAGCCCAGGCTGGCTTCACCGCGGTCGAGTTTCTCTTTCCCTATGAGCATCCGGCCGAGGCGGTCGGCGACCGCCTCAAGCGCAACGGCCTGACCCAGGCGCTGTTCAACCTGCCGCCGGGCGACTGGAACGCCGGCGAGAAGGGCTTTGCGGCGCTCCCCTCGCGCTTCTCCGATCTCAAGGCGGGCCTGGAGACGGCGCTGCCTTACGCCAAGGCGACCGGCGTCAAGCGCCTGCACCTGATGGCCGGCATCGCCAACCGCGGCGAGCGCGTCGCGATCGAGGCATTCTACAAATCGGTGGCATGGGCTGCGGAGTTCTTCGCCCCGCACGGCATCGATATCGTGCTCGAGCCGATCAATGCGCGCAACGTGCCCGGCTACTTCCTCAACGATTTCGGCTTTGCGCGCGATCTGATCCAGGAACTGAGGCTTCCGAACCTCAAGCTCCAGTTCGACATCTATCACTGCCAGATCATCCATGGCGACGTCACGATGCGGCTGCGCGAGATGATGCCGATCATCGGCCACATCCAGATCGCCAGCATCCCTTCGCGCAACGAGCCTGACGGGGAGGAGCTGAACTATCCGTTCCTGTTCGAAGAGCTCGACCGCCTCGGCTATGCCGGCTTCGTCGGCTGCGAGTACAATCCGCGCGGCAAGACCACGGATGGCCTTGCCTGGTTCAAGCCTTACGCTGGAGTGAAGCCGTGACACTTGCGTTGGGCTGCATCGCCGACGATTACACCGGCGCTTCCGATCTCGCCAACACGCTGACGCGCGCGGGCCTGCGCACCGTGCAGACCATCGGCGTGCCCGCCGACGATCTCGCACTGCCCGAGGTCGATGCCGTCGTGGTGTCGCTGAAGAGCCGCTCGATCGAGGCCGGCCTTGCCGTGTCGCGTTCGCGCGCGGCGGATCAGTGGCTGCGCGGCCGCGGCGCCGGCCACGTGCTGTTCAAGATCTGCTCGACCTTCGATTCCACGGACGCCGGCAATATCGGCCCGGTGATGGACGCGCTGCGTGCCGATAGCGGCGAAGGTGCCGTGCTGGTGACGCCGGCCTTCCCGGAGACCGGCCGCACCGTCTACCAGGGCAACCTCTTCGTCGGTGCCGTGCCGCTCAACGAGAGCCCGCTGAAGGACCATCCGCTCAACCCGATGCACGATTCCAACCTGGTGCGCGTGCTGGCGCGCCAGAGCGGGACGCAGATCGGTCTCGTCGATCTCGCCACCGTCACGCGCGGCGCAGATGCCGTGCGGGCGCGGCTGGCCGAGCTGGCGGGCAAGGGCATTGGCGCTGCCATCATCGACGCGGTCTTCGACCGCGACCTCGAGACCATCGGCCTCGTCGCCGCCGAACATCGGCTGTCGGTCGGCGCCTCCGGCATCGGCCTCGGGCTCGCGTGTGCGCTGGTGTCAACGGGTAAAGTCAAATCGGCCGGGGCGAACGGCGAGACCGGCATTGCCGTCGGCGGACCGGCGGCCTGCCTCGCCGGGAGCTGCTCTCAGGCGACGCTTCAGCAGATCGCCAACGCCGAACGCGTCATGCCGGTGCTTCACCTCGATCCGGACCGTATCATTACGGGGGGCGGCGAAGCACAGCGTGCGCTGGACTGGGCGAGACCGCGGCTTGCGGAGGGGCCGGTGCTGATCGCCTCGAGCGCGACGCCCGATCAGGTCGCCGCACTGCAGGCGCGGCACGGTCGCGACGCGGCCGGCCACGCGATCGAGCAGACCATGGCCGACATCGCGGAAAGCCTTGTAAAATCAGGCGTGCGGCGACTGATCGTTGCCGGCGGCGAGACCTCCGGTGCGGTGGTCGATCGGTTGAAGATTCCCGGATTTCTCGTCGGAGTGGAAATCGCGGCAGGTGTCCCGGTGCTGCATGCGGTGGGCGCGCAAGCCGACATGCTGCTCGCTCTGAAGTCCGGAAACTTCGGCGGCGCTGAATTTTTCTCCGACGCGCTTAGGCTCATGCGCTGAGCGCAGAGCATTTTTAGCGACGTGTTCATCTCTTTGAGGCTCCGTACTCGTACGGAGTCGTAGTTAACATCTGCGCAGGTGCTCTGGTGTTGGATGTTGGTGCTGCTCCCTTTGGTTGATTCGTAATACCTCCGGACGCGCACCGCGCCAGCACAAAGAGACCCGATTATGCTTGCCACCATTTCCATCCGCGCCAAGATCATCAGTGTCGTGGCGTTCCTGCTGGTCGCAATGGCCGGCATGGGTCTCCTGGCCGTCATGAAAATGCGGTCGATGAACGCCAACACGATCGACATCACCACGAGCTGGATGCCCAGTGTGCGAGTGCTTGGCGAGCTGCGTGCGAGCGTCATCACCTATCGCAACGTGGTCCGCCAGCACATGCTTTCCGAAACACTGGACGAGAAGCTCGCCAACGAGAAGACGGGTGTGACGGTGATCGAGGCGCTCGCCAAGATCCGCGGCCGGTACGAGCCAATGATCACCTCGCCGGAGGAGCGGGCGCTCTACAACCAGTGGGCAAAACTCTGGGACGACTACAAGAAGGGCACCGAGGAGGTGATGGCGCTCTCGCGCAAGGAGGCCGGCAAGGTCCCGCACGAAGCCCAGGAACTGAACAGCAAGACGGTCAACAAGATCGGTCTTGCGTCGGATGAGGTCCTGATGAAGGACATCGAGCTCAACACCAAGGGTGGCGATCAGGCGGCTCAGGATGCCGCGGACAGCTACTCCTATGCTTTTATGCTGGTCTCGATCATTCTCGGCGCCGCCGTCATCATCGGCATCGGCGTCGGCTTCTATCTCGTCCAGGACGTCTCGAAGGGCATCAACTCGATCATCGAGCCGATGCAGGCGCTGGGCAAGGGCGACCTCTCCGCCGAAGTCCCGCACCGGGGCGAGAAGACCGAGATCGGCGCCATGGCCGACGTGCTCCAGATCTTCAAGGAGGCGCTGATCGCCAAGAAAGCCGCCGACGAGGCTGCGGCCACGGATGCCGAAGCCAAGATCGAGCGCGGCCGCCGCGTCGACAACATCACCCGCGAATTCGAAACCATGATCGGCGAGATCGTCCAGACCGTGTCGTCGGCCTCGACCCAGCTGGAAGCCTCCGCCTCGACGCTGACCTCGACCGCCGACCGCTCCCAGAGGCTGGCGACCACCGTTGCCAGCGCTTCGGAGGAAGCCTCGACCAACGTGCAGTCGGTGGCCTCGGCCACCGAGGAGATGGCTTCGTCGGTCGGCGAGATCAG
>NZ_AJQF01000067.1:0-17682 GCF_000261705.1 Bradyrhizobium genomosp. III
TGCGCGTTTCTTTCGCACACGCGGGACCTCGGGTGCCAGCCGGCGCCCGGCCTTCCCCGCGCCCTTGCTGAGATAAGGGCGGAAGAGGATAGCAAAGCTCGGGCGAAACGCGCCGCGAGGATGAGCAGCCATGTCTATCGCCAAACGGCGTTCTCGTGCCCCGGACGTAGCGCAGCGCGCCGCATCTCCGCGGCGTGGTGCGCTGCAGAGCCGGGGCCCATGCACCGGCGGAATGTGCAGCCGTCTGGGTCCCGGCTCTGCGCAGCAGCGTAAGAACGCTGCAGCGCGTCCGGGACAAGAGAGAGGCGCGTTTCAGCGCCGTCATGTCCCGTCACGCCTTCTCCTCCAGCGCGCGGCGCAGCCTTCGGATGATGACGCCGCGGGCGCGGTCGTCGGCGGCTGCCCCAACCCTGTCGTTGATGTCGAGCATGAGCTCCGACATCTCGTTGTGCCAGTCGAGACGGGTCACGGCCTCCGGCGCGAGCCGCCGGCGGTGATCGACGTCGAGCACGCGCGGTTCGGGCGCGGCGAGCTCGTAGATATCGTCGAGCACCGGCTGGTAGACCCTGGCCGCCGGAACGATGCGCTCGGCGACGCGTCCGGCGAGGCCCGCGATCGCGCCTTCCTCGCCATGGACCAGGAACAGCCCGCGGGAAATGGGTCGGCGCGCCGCGATCCAGCTGGCGATGCCGGCGCCGTCGGCATGGCCGGAATATTCGTCGATCATGCGGATGCGAGCCGCGACCTTGATCTCCTCGCCCTGGATCCGCACGGCCTTGGCTCCGTTCTGGAGGAAGCGGCCGAGCGTGCCGTTGGCCTGGAAGCCGGCGAGCAGCACCGTCGCGCGCTCGTTCCACAGCCAGCGCTTCAGATGATGGCGAATGCGGCCGGCGTCGCACATGCCGCTCGCGGCGATGATGATATGGAATCCGGACAGGCGCATGATCGCCTTGCTTTCGTCCGCGGTCTCGGTGAATTTGAGATGCGGGGAGTTGAGCAGGCGCGCGGCATCGACGGATGGGTCGAGGCTCTCGGCATGGCGGCGAAACACTTCGGTGGCGCGGATCGCGAGCGGAGAATCGAGGAAGATCGGTGCGGTCGGAATCTCGCCGTGCTCCATCAGGTCGACGAGATCGACGATCAGCTCCTGGGTGCGCTCGACCGCGAAGGCAGGCATCAACAGTGCGCCGCCGGCCGTCGCGGCATCGCGCACCTCGGCCGCGAGGTGCTTGCGGCGGAGCTCAGGTGTGGTGGCCTCGCGCAGCCGGTCGCCGTAGGTCGATTCCGAGATGACGTAGTCGAAATCGGCCGGCGCTTCGGGATCGGGCTGCAGCAGCTTGGCCTCCGGCCCGACATCGCCGGACAGCAGCACGCGCAGTGGACGTGGCGCGCCCCGTTCGGCGATTTGGAGCTCGATCGAGGCCGAGCCGAGCAGATGGCCGGCGTTCCAGTAGCGCGCGCGGACGCCCGGGATCACGTCGGTCCAGCGTTCATAGTCGACCGCGCGAAACGATTGCAGCGATGCAATGGCATCGGCCTGCGTGTAGATCGGCGCGACCTGCTTTCGTCCGCGCGAGGCATTGCGACGGTTGAGCTGCGTGACCTCCGATTCCTGGATGCTGCCGGCGTCTGGCAACATGTAGGAGCAGAGGTCGATCGTGCCGCGCGTCGCCAGGATCGGTCCGTCGAATCCCGCGCGCACGAGCTTCGGCAAGAGACCGCTATGGTCGATATGGGCGTGCGTGAGCAGCACGGCATCGATATCGGCGGGGCGGAACGGAAAGGCGCCGTAGTTGAGCTCCTTCAGCGTCTTCTGGCCCTGGAACAGGCCGCAATCGACCAGGAAGCGGCCGGTCGCGGTCTGGAACAGATAGCTCGAACCGGTCACGGTGCGGGCGGCGCCGCAAAATCGAACGGTGATGCTCATGGCGTCGTCTCCGGGGGAAGTGTCGTCGTCAGCTCGGACCGCAAGGCGGCCGCGAGACTCTCGTCGAGGGAAATCGCGTTGGTCGGATGCGGAACGCTGTCGGTCGAGCGGATTGACCGGATGCCGGCGCTGGCGAACGCGACGGTCATCGCGGGTGGAAACAGCGCGTGCGTGATGACCGCATCGACGGCGGTGGCGCCCATCGCCGTCAGGGCCTTCGCCGCGGCCATCAGCGTCGTCCCGGAGGAGACGATGTCATCCACCAGCAGCGCCGGCCGTCCCGCGAGCAGGCCGGGATCGGCAAAACTGATCGCCACGGAACGATCGCCGTGCCGCGTCTTTTGCGCCACCGTGTGCTGCAGTCGCAGCCGGCTCGCGATGTCGTTCACCCAGGGCTCGGACTCCCTGTCGGGTCCGATCACGATTGTCGCGGGATCGATGCCGCTCGTCGCCAGCGCGTTCGCGATCGCTGGCATGGCGGACAGGTTCTCCGCTTCGATACCCGGAAAGACCGATCTGATGTCGGGGGTGCGGTGCAAATGCGCATCCACGGTGACGATACGGTCCACGATCGTTGCAAGCAGATTGCCCATGGCCCGCTGGCTGATGGCCTCGCCCGGATGAAATGCAGCATCCTGCCGCATGTAGCAGAGATAGGGCGCGACCAGCACCAGCCGCTTCGCGCCGTTGCGTCGCAGCGCCTCCGCAGCGAACAGCAGGGCGATCAGCTTGTCGTTGGGTTGGTCGAGCGGGGCATAGAGGATTGTGGTGTCGGCCGCCGGCGCGACGGCGACGCGCAGCTCGCCGTCCGGAAAACGATGCACGGCGATCTCGCTGCAGGCAAGCCCGAGCCGCGCTGCGAGGCGCTTTGCCGCATCGCTGCCGCCGGGCAGCGTCTGAAGCGCGATCGTGCTCACGGCGCCGACTTGCCTTGCAGGGCGTCATGACCGTTGACGACGAACCCGGTCTCCTCGGTGGCGGCATCGGCGGCGCGATCATGCTCGGGGCGGTCGAACGTGTAGACACGATAGAGCGGCTCGCCCTGCTCGACGCGATCACCGATCTTCTTGAACAGGCGGATACCGGCGCCCTTGTCGAGCGGCGCGCCGGCGGTGCGGGCGAGGCGGTTCAGACGCAGGCAGTCGATCGCGGACACGGTGCCGTCATGCGCCGCCTTGACGTCGAAGCTGAGCGATCCGAGCTCGCTGCTGCATGTCGACGGACCCTGGGCGTCGATGATCTTCTGCATCTGCTTCAGCGCCGCGCCGCTGTCGAGCAGTTCGCGCGCCCTCGCATAGCCGGCGCCGCCGCGCAGCTTCGGATCGTATTCCAGCAGATGGGCGGCGAGCCGGAGCGATTTCTCGCGCAGGTCGCGCGGCGCATCCTTGTCGTTGCCGAGCACGGCCATGACGTCATTGGCCTCGAGCACCGGCCCGATGCCGTTGCCGATCGGCTGGCTTCCGTCGGTCGTGATCACCTCGACCGTGCGGCCGAAACGGTCGCCGACGAATTCGAACAGCTTGCGCAGCCGCATCGCCTCGACGCCATTGGTGACCTTCGCGGTCGGCCCGACCGGAATGTCGATCAACAGATGCGTCGAGCCTGCCGCGATCTTCTTGGACATGATGGAGGCGACCATCTGCTCGCGGGTATCGAGGCTCAGCGGGCGCTCGACCGAGATCAGGACGTCGTCGGCCGGCGACAGGTTCACGTGTCCGCCCCAGATCAGGCAGCCGTTGCAGGCCGAGACGATCGCCTTCATCTCCTCGACGCCGACATTCACCCGCGCCAGCACCTCCATCGTGTCGGCGGTGCCGGCAGGCGAAGTGATGGCGCGCGAAGAAGTCTTCGGGATCGGCAGGCCATGGGCGGCGACGATCGGCACCACGACCATCGAGGTGCGATTGCCGGGAATGCCACCGATACAATGCTTGTCGACGACGACAGGCGTTGGCCACACCAATTGCGTGCCGGCTTGGGCCATCGCCCCGGTGAGGGCGAGCAACTCGTCGCTGGTGATGAAGCTCGCCGACCCGATCAGGAAGGCGGCGATCTCCATGTCCGAGTAGCGATAATGTGCGAGGTCGTTGATGATCGCGCCGATTTCGGCCGGGCTCAGGGTTCGCCCGCGGATCTTCGCGCGCACCGCTTCCAGGCTCTCCGGCGGCGCCGCGGGCCTGACCGTGACCAGCGTGCCGGCGCCTTGCCCGAAACGCCGCAACGCGGGTTCAGAGAGTCCGATCTCGTCCGGGGCCACCAGCGTATCGTCGTCCGTGATCAGCAACGTCGCCAGCAGGACCTTGCTGCCCTGACGCAGCTCGACGCGGCTGAAGCCGCGGAAGATCTCCGCGCGCAGCGCCTTCGACTGCCTGGAGACGACGACAACGTTCTCGCGGCCGGTATCGAGCCGGACGCGGCGGATTTTCAATTGGGAGTACGGAAGGTCTGGATGCATGGACTGGCCGGCAGGGAGGAAACCCGGCCTCCATGCTTAGACGTCGCCGTCCTGATGCTGTTGACCCAGATCATGGCCCGCGCGCGGGACATGGGTGGGCTGCGGCGGGCCGTCACGCAGGCGCGCTGCTGCAGGCGCGTCGGTCTGGAAATGACAGGGGAAGTCGAATGCCGTGGCGATATCGCCGATGTTGGCCGGCCAAATCGGGGAGCGGGCTACTTTATCCCCGTGCTGATCGCGACAAACTTGTTGTTGAGGAGGGCGCCGCCCATGGTGTTCACGGCCGTTATGATCGCCAGCGCGATGCCTGCGGCAATGAGGCCGTACTCGATCGCGGTTGCACCATTCTCATCGGCAAGGAAGGACCTAAGCAAACGCATTGCCAACTCCCGTTCATCCGATCCAACGTATGGCCGCGTCGCTATCGGACTTGCAAATAGATCGAATAAGTCTTCATGCGCGCCAAAAGTATTAAGCCCGGGCGAGCGCGCCACTGCTCATACGACGGCATTCATTAAATTAAGGTTCCATCGATCCGTGCAACTGGATCGATATCGCCAAGCCACCCCAGGGCTGCGCGGGCACAGCGCCCGTCAGTGCGTCATCGCGGCGCCGCTTAACCAATTGTTGAGCCTGTTCGCCAACGGGCCGGCGAGGACACCATGGCGCTCATCCGCGCCGGTCGTCCGCATTCAGCGCCCGCAACATGGCGATGCGGGCGAACATCACCCAGCCGCCGCCGGTCTCGGCCGCCTTGATCAAGGTCTCGATGGCGGTCTGCCAGCGCGGCTCGTGCTGGACGTCCTCGGGCAGCCGCATGATGTAGTCGGCCGCCTCCTGAAGCGTCAGCAGCTGGCGCTTGTTGCTGACGCGAACGGGATCGTCGAACGCCCTCGACCAGGGCATGTCAGGCCGCCAGATCGGCGAGGTGTGGCATCACGGCGCGATCGCGGGGGGATGCGGCTAGCCGGCCTTCTTCGCCCGAGCAGGCGCGCGCACCGGCTTGTCGGCCTTCTTCGAAGTTTCCCTGGTCGCTTCCCTGGTCGCCGTCTTCGCAGCAGCATCCTTGCCGCCCTTGCCGGCGATCGGCAGCAGCATCTCGCGCTGGCCCGCGACGCGCTTCTTCGGCTTCTTGGCTTTCGCGGTCTCTTTGGCGACCTTCGCCGCAGGCGCGGCGTCCTTCTCGCTCGCGATGCTCTTCTTCAGCGCGTCCATCAAGTTGATGACGTTGCCGCCGCTCTTCGGCGCGGCCTTGGCGGTGATCGGGGCGCCGCTGCGCTTCTTGTTGATGAGATCGATCAGCGCGGTCTCGTAATGGTCCTCGAACAGCTCGGGGTCGAACGCGCCGGACTTCTTCTCGACGATGTGCTTGGCGAGGTCGAGCATGTCCCTGGTCAGCTTCACGTCCTGGATGTCGTCGAAATATTCGGTCTCGCTGCGGACCTCGTAGGGATAGCGCAGCAGCGTGCCCATCAGTCCGCTCTCGAGCGGCTCCAGCGCGATGATGTGCTCGCGGTTGGTCAGCACGACGCGGCCGATCGCGACCTTGTCCATGCTGCGGATGGTCTCGCGGATCACCGCATAGGCGTCATGGCCGACCTTGCCGTCGGGCACGAGGTAATAGGGGCGGATCAGATAGCGGTTGTCGATGTCGGCCTTCGGCACGAACTCGTCGATATCGATCGTGTGGGTCGAATCGAGCGCGATGTCGTCGAGCTCGTCCTTGGTGACTTCGATATAGGTGTCGGTGTCGACCTTGTAGCCCTTGACGATGTCCTCGGACGTCACCTCGTCGCCGGTCTCGGCGTCGACCTTGAGATACTTGATCCGGTGGCCGGTCTTGCGGTTGATCTGGTTGAAGGAGACCTTCTCGGTATCCGAAGTGGCCGGATAGAGCGCGACCGGACAGGTCACGAGCGACAAACGCAGAAAACCCTTCCAATTGGCGCGGGGGGCCATGGGCTACTCCAAACGCAACAAGGACAGACCTATGAGGATACCATCGGGAAACAGCGAATCATAGCAAGGCCGGGCGTTGAATCTTGCAACTGCGTTAACCGGCCGCCGGGCGTGGGGTCGCGGTCCATTGGGGTGGGAAAAGCCGGAACATCACATCGGATCGGGCGTTGGCTCCACATGCACGGCTGCGAGGAGGTCGCGGTCATCGGAGGCGACACGCAGAGATTGAGGGCATCATGGCAACCACGCGAGAGCAGCGTCAGATCGTCGAAACACCAACCGAGGCGCGTCAGGGCGAACCTGGGCCGTCAGTTGCCGCATTGCTCGCCATCTCGACCGGGCTTGCGATCCTGATCCTCGCCGTCATCTGGTTCGTGTTCTTCCGGACCTGACGGCCGAATCACGGGAAGGGCGGACCTTCCGACCTGCCGCGGGACGCGGCACACTGCGCCCGCCATGTTGCCGGCTCGTCCGGTCGCATGGCGGGCGCAGTCGCATGGGCTGCGGACACATCGTATATGACCAAAAAGTAACGCGCCCGGTTCCCCGCGTTCATATTCAGTTCACGCCGGAATTGCTCATCTGGGGCGGTGTTGATGCGGCCTATGTCTGGAGAGAAGCGTGCGCCTGCTCGTTGTTGAGGACGACCCCGATCTCAATCGCCAGCTCACCAAGGCGTTGACCGACGCCGGCTATGTCGTCGATCGCGCCTTCGACGGAGAGGAGGGGCACTATCTCGGCGATAACGAGCCGTATGATGCCGTCGTGCTCGACATCGGCCTGCCGAAGAAGGACGGCATCTCGGTGCTGGAGGCCTGGCGCCGCAACGGCCGCACCATGCCGGTCCTGATCCTCACCGCACGCGACCGCTGGAGCGACAAGGTGCAGGGCTTCGATGCCGGCGCCGACGACTATGTCGCAAAGCCGTTCCATTTGGAGGAAGTGCTGGCCCGTATCCGTGCGCTGCTGCGCCGCTCGACCGGCCATGCCCAGAGCGAGCTCAGCTGCGGCCCCGTCACGCTCGACACCAGGACCGGCCGCGTCAGCGTGTCAGGCAATCCCGTCAAGATGACCTCACACGAATATCGGCTTCTGGCCTACCTGATGCACCATTCCGGCCGGGTGGTCTCGCGCACCGAGCTGGTCGAGCACCTCTACGACCAGGACTTCGACCGCGACTCGAATACGATCGAGGTGTTCGTCGGCCGCATCCGCAAGAAGCTCGACGTCGACATCATCCAGACTGTCCGCGGCCTCGGCTATCTCCTAACCCCGCCGGCAGCCTGAGGCGTTCCGGGGCTTGACGGGCAGCCTGACAGGGGCCTTGGTCCGGGACATGAGTTCTGACGCCCGCCACCCTGCGCCTTCCCGGATCATTCCGATGGCCGCTAGTTCGCTTGCGACCCGCCTGTTCCTGTCGGCGACCGCCTGGCTCGTGGTGATTCTGGCCATCACCGGCGTGGTGCTGTCGTCGGTCTACAAGAACGCCACCGAGCGCGCCTTCGACCGCCGGCTCAATCTCTATCTCCGCACCCTCATCGCCGAGGTCGCGACCCCCGACGAGCCGCCGGACCGCCAGTTCCAGTCGCTCGGCGAGCCGCTGTTCGAGCTGCCGTTGTCCGGCTGGTACTGGCAGATCACGCGGACCGACACCGAAAAGCCGGAGGTGCGCTCCTCGCGCTCGCTCTGGGACAAGAAGCTGCCGAAGCTGGAAGAGCAGGGCACCGAGCTCACCGCCGCCGGAATCCGGCTGGCCTATGTCGACGGGCCCGAGGGGCAGAATCTGCGCATGGTCGAGCGTCCCGTCGATCTCGGCGCCGACGGCAAGTTTCTGGTCAGCGTCGCCGGCGACGATACCGAGATTTTCGACGAGACGCGCAGTTTCGACTACTATCTCGGCGGCACCTTCACCGCGCTCGGCATCGTGCTGCTGCTGACGACCGTGTTCCAGGTCCGCTTCGGCCTCGCACCGCTCAAGCGCATCTCGGAATCGATCGCCGATATCCGCTCCGGGCGGGCTGAGCGGCTCGAGGGCGAATTCCCGGTCGAGATCGCGCCACTGGCGCGCGAGACCAACGCGCTGATCGATGCCAATCGCGAAATCGTCGAGCGCGCACGCACCCATGTCGGCAATCTCGCCCATGCGATCAAGACGCCGCTCTCTGTCATCGTCAACGAGGCCGGCGCCCACATCGCCGATCCCTTCGCGGCCAAGGTGATGGAGCAGGCGGATGTGATGCGCGACCAGGTCGCCCATCATCTGGAGCGTGCGCGCATCGCGGCGCGGGTCTCGGTCGTTGGGACGGTGACGGAGGTGGCGCCTGCCATCGAGGCGCTGCGGCGGACCATGGAGAAGATCCATCGCGACCGTGGCATCATGGTCGACGCCAAGGCCGATCCGTCGGCAAAATTTCGCGGCGAGCGGCAGGATCTGGAGGAGATGGTCGGCAATCTCGTCGACAATGCCTGCAAATGGGCGGCCTCGCGCGTCTTCATCGAGGTCCTCGTGGAAGCGCCGCACCAGGCCGGGGTGGGTCCGCGGCTGCGGATCATCGTCGATGACGACGGCCGCGGCCTGTCGGAAGCCGAGCGGGCGCAGGTCTCGCGGCGCGGCCAGCGGCTCGACGAGTCCAAGCCCGGCTCGGGGCTGGGCCTGTCCATCGTGGTCGATCTCGCCGCGCTTTATGGCGGCAGCCTCTCGCTCGGTGGTGCGCCGACCGGCGGCCTGCGTGCCGAGCTGGTCCTTCCGGGCGTATAATCCGTTGTTCCGACAGGGATATTCGTCCTCACCGACGCCCGGCCGCAGCAAACCTGTGGGATTCGCTCCGACGTCCTAAACGGCTTCTTAAGTGGGGGCCTCCTATGATCGCGCCGGACCCATCCCATGTCCGCCATTTTACCGTGCATTACCCGGGCGCATGAGCCAGACATCGATCGAGCGGCTGAGGGAATATCTCGCGCAGCTCCCGCCGCAGGCGCAGGCGCTGCTGATGCGGGAGTTCGAGCGCGCGCTCGAGCGCGGCCAGGATACGGCTGTCGCGACCCTCGTGCTCGAGCAGTTGCGCAAGATCGTCCGCAAGTCGGAAGCCGATGAAGCCCCGCCGCCGCGCACGGACGATCTGTCGCGGCTGTTGTTCCAGGCGCTGGAACCGTTCCTGATCGAGGCCGGCGTCCCGCTGCGGGTCGGCCAGATCCGCCGCACTTCGCTGCAGCCGATCTGGCAATGGCTCGGCCGCGACGGCGCACCGGACAAGGTGAACGAGTTCGAGGCCGCGCTGGCGCGGATGCCCCCCGATAGTGCGGGGCAGGTCGAGGCCCTCGCGCAGAAGCTCCAGGGGGTGGCTGCGGATGCCATTTTCGAGCTGACCGGTCCCGGCGGCGGCGACAAGTCGCGCGCGCTCGCCCGGGTCGGCCCGCCCAACGTGATCGAGGACCTCTATTCGATCGGAGCGGTGCTTCAGGTCCGGGAGGCCATCGCCGGCTTGAACGAGAAGCTGCCGCGCACTCTGCGCGCTTTCGGCGATCCGCAGATCGCCTCGGTGACGTCGGCGCTCAACATTCCGGTCCTGCAGACGCCGCAAATGCTGCCCTTCGCGCTGTCGATCGTGGTGCAGCGGATGACTGCCCCGTGGCAGATCATCCGCCTCGCCATCAAGATTGCCGCGTCCGACGACGAGATCCGCGTCGCGGCGACGCCTTACGGCGTTGCCGTCACGATCGCGCTGCACGACCTGTCCTGTGTTGCCGCTACCCTGCGCATGGACATCAAGCGCGGCCATTTCGACAACGTTGCCGGCAACCTCAAGGCGCTGCACGACGGCGTGCGCGGCCTGCGCACCGAGCTCGACCTGCGCAACGATTCCGCCTGGGGCAAGCAATTGACCTCGATCCGGGCCGACATCTCCAATGCGCTGCAATCCGAGATCGACAGCGTTCCCGGCCGCGTTCGCCGCATCCTGCGCCAGCGCCCCGAGAAAGACATTCCGCCGGGCGCACGGATCGACAGCACCGAGGTGGAGGAAACGGCGGCGCTGATCGATTTCGTCGCGACCTGCCGCAATTATGCGAGCGAGCTTGCGATCAACGAGGTGACGCTGCGCACCTATTCCGACCTTCAGCAATATGTCGAACGCTCGACCGAGCAATTGGTGCAGTCGCTGCGCGCCGCCGATCACAAGGTGCGCACCTATCGGCAGCAGCAGGTGCAGGCCGCGATTCGCTTCTGCCAGGTGCTGTTTGGCGATGATTACGCCTCGTTGATGAGCCGGGCCGCGGAGAACGCAGCGACCGGCGAGCGTAAATCGTCGCGCGCAAGCTAGCCTAAGGGCATATTTTCGTGATCACAATTTGTGGTTGACGGTGCCGGTGGTGCGCCGTACGGTCACCGTGCAAGTCCGGGGAACTTCTATTTGTGGGCGCATGAAACCCGTAATCAGCTCCATCGAAATTGAGAACCGCATCATTGTTGCCAAGTATCAAAGACTGATGGTCGGCGCCAAAGTGGTGCTGGTCGAGAAGGCAAGCGGTCGGCAACTCTCCGAGACAATCACGAGGGTTGCATCCCCGGTTCCCGTCGGAGCGCTGCGCATCAGATTGCCGGACGCAGTCAAGCCGGGAACATACTTCCTGAGGGCCTTCAACGGCCACGGTGAGGACGCCGCGCAAAGTACGGACTTCGAGATCGGCTAAGCCGTTGGATTTTCACCGTTTCGAGACCGTGCGCGGTCGCGCCAAATTGACAATTGTCAATTGCCGCATCATCCGGCCGTGGTGTAAAGCCACCTATGGGCGCGGTTCGTGCGCTGCCGGAAGCTTGCCAGATGACGCTATGGTTCGTGTTCGCGCTGATGACGGTCGCGGCGATTTTCGCCGTGCTCTGGCCGCTTGGCCGCAATGGACGCGCGCAAGACCAGGGCAGCGAGGTCGCGGTTTACAAGGACCAGCTGGCCGAGATCGAGCGTGATCTCGCCGCAGGCTTGATTCCTGCGCCGGACGCCGAGGCTGCGCGCGTCGAGATCAGCCGCAGGCTGCTCGCCGCGGCCGCCAGCGAGCCCGTCGTGGCGCCGAAATCGAATCTCAAATGGCGCCGCGCGGCGGCCGTGCTGGCGCTCGCTGGCCTGCCGCTCGTTGCGATCGGCGTCTACATGCCACTCGGCTCGCCCCGGCTTCAGGACTTTCCCCTGGCGCACCGCGAGCGTGGATCCGGGTCCGGCGTGGCGCAGTCGCTCGAGAATCTCGTCGTGCAGGTCCAGCAACATCTGGAGAAGAATCCGACCGACGGGCGCGGCTGGAATGTGCTTGCGCCGGTGTTGGAGCGGCTCGGCCGTTTCGACGATGCCGTGCGCGCCTATCGCAACTCGCTCACCTACAATGGCGAGAGCGCGGAACGCCGGTCCGATCTCGGCGAAGCGATCTCGGCTGCCGCCGGGGGTGTGGTGACCGTCGAGGCCAAGGCGGAATTTGAGCGTGCGCACGCCCTGAACGCGGACGATCCCAAGGCGAACTACTTCCTCGGCGTTGCCGCCGAGCAGGACGGCCGCAAGGACGATGCAGCCACGATCTGGCGCGCGTTGCTTGCGAAAGCGCCCGCGGATGCGCCGTGGCGTGCCCTGGTGCAGTCCTCGCTGGTGCGGGTCGGTGGCGGGACGATGCCGGCGCTGTCCGACGAGACGATTGCTGCGTCCAAGGATATGGCCGAAGGCGATCGCAACGCGATGGTGCGCGGCATGGTCGATCGTCTGGCCACCCGGTTGAAGCAGAACGGCGACGACGTCGATGGATGGCTGCGGCTGGTGCGCGCCTATCTCGTGATGGGCGAGCGGGACAAGGCCATGGGGGCATCGGCCGATGCCCGGCAGGCGGTTGCCAGCGACGCCGAGCGGCTGCGCCAACTCGATGAAGGCCTCAGGACTCTCGGGCTCGGCGGATGACGATGTCGGGACAAGAGACGCGGAGAACGGATACGCCATGACGCGCAAGCAGCGACGTATGACCATCATCGGCGGCTCGCTCGCCGTGCTCGCGCTCGCGGCCGCGCTGGTGCTCAACGCACTTCGCGACTCCATCGTGTTCTTCTCGACGCCGACCATGGTCGCCGAGAAGCACGTCGAGCCCGGCAAGCGGTTTCGCCTCGGCGGGCTGGTACAGCCCGGTTCGCTCCAGCGCGGCGACAATCTCGCGGTGACCTTTGAGGTTGCCGATGGCAACGCCAAGCTGCCGGTGGCCTACAAGGGCATCCTGCCCGACCTGTTCCGCGAAGGGCAGGGCGTCGTCGCCGAGGGCGCGCTTGACGCCCATGGCGTGTTCAAGGCTGATACCGTGCTGGCCAAGCACGACGAGACCTACATGCCCAAGGACGTTGCCGATGCCCTGAAGAAGCAGGGGCACTGGAAGGACGATTACGGCGGCAAGCCCTCTGATAGCGGCAAGACGTCCGATGCGGGCAAGCCCGCGGCGACGACCGCACAGGGCAATCCGCAGGGAGCAATGCGGTGATCGCAGAATCCGGACATTACGCGTTGGTGCTGGCGCTTGGGCTCGCACTGATCCAGTCAATCGTGCCCCTGATTGGCGCGCGCCTCAACGATGTCGCGCTCATGAATGTGGCGCGATCCACGGCGCTGGCGCAGCTCCTGTTCGTCGGTGCCTCGTTCGTAGCTCTCGTGATGCTGCACGTGAACTCGGACTTTTCCGTCGCCAACGTCTACGAGAACTCCCACTCGATGAAGCCGCTGCTCTACAAGATCACCGGCGTGTGGGGAAACCATGAAGGCTCGATGCTGTTGTGGGTGTCGATCCTCGCGTTGTTCGGCGGGCTCGTTGCGGCGTTCGGCAATAATCTGCCGCTGTCGCTGCGCGCGCACGTGCTTGCCGTGCAGGCATGGGTCGCCAGCGCCTTTTACCTGTTCATCCTCGTGACGTCGAACCCGTTCCTGCGTATCGCCACCCCGCCGATCGAGGGGCGCGATCTCAATCCGGTGCTCCAGGACATCGGCCTCGCCGTGCATCCGCCGATGCTCTATCTCGGCTATGTCGGCTTTTCGATCTCGTTCTCCTTCGCGATCGCGGCGCTGATGGAGGGCCGGATCGACGCGGCCTGGGCGCGCTGGGTGCGGCCGTGGACGCTGGTCGCCTGGATCTTCCTGACGCTCGGCATCGCCATGGGTTCGTACTGGGCCTATTACGAGCTCGGCTGGGGCGGCTGGTGGTTCTGGGATCCGGTCGAGAACGCCTCGCTGATGCCGTGGCTCTCCGGCACCGCGCTGCTCCATTCCGCCCTGGTGATGGAGAAGCGCAACGCGCTGAAGGTCTGGACCATCCTGCTCTCGATCCTGACCTTCTCGCTGTCGCTGCTCGGCACCTTCCTGGTGCGCTCGGGCGTCATCACCTCCGTGCACGCCTTCGCCACCGATCCCACCCGCGGCGTGTTCATTCTGCTGATCCTCTGCCTGTTCATCGGCGGCAGCCTGTCCCTGTTCGCGGGCCGCGCCACGTCGTTGAAGCAGGGCGGCCTGTTCGCGCCGATCTCGCGCGAGGGCGCGCTGGTGCTGAACAATCTGCTGCTCACCGTGGCCTGCGCGGTCGTGCTGTTCGGCACGCTCTATCCGCTCGCGATGGAAATGCTCGCCGACTTCAAGATGTCGGTCGGCGCGCCCTTCTACAACCTCACCTTCGCGCCGCTGTTTACGCTGTTGCTGCTTGCCGTGCCGTTCGGGCCGATGCTGGCGTGGAAGCGCGGCGATCTGCTCGGCGTCACGCAGCGCCTGCTCGCGGCGGGCGTCGCCGGGCTCGTCGCCGTCGCCATCGCCTGGGGCTGGGCCAGCGGCGGCAGCACGTTGGCGCCGCTCGCGATCGGGCTCGGCATCTTCGTCATCGGCGGTGCCGCCACCGACATCGTCGAGCGGACCGGGCTCGTCCGGCTGCCGTTTGCAACGGTGCTGCACCGGGCGCGCGGCCTGCCGCGCTCGGCCTGGGGCACGACGTTCGCGCATGCCGGCCTCGGCGTCGCGCTGATCGGGATCGTCTGCGAGACCACCTGGAACAGCGAATATATCGCGACCATGAAGCAGAACGACGTCGCCCACATCGCCGGCTTCGACGTGAAGCTCGACGGGGTGCTGCAGCGTCAGGGCCCGAACTACCGCGAGATGATCGCCGAGTTCAACGTCAGCCTCGATGGCAAGCCACTCAGCGTCATGACGCCCTCCAAGCGCAGCTTCACCACCCGCGGCTCCTCGACCACCGAGGCCGCACTGCTGACGCGCGGCGCGAGCCAGCTCTACATTTCGCTCGGCGAGGCCAATGCCGAGGGCGCCATCGCCGTGCGCATCTATCACAAGCCGCTGGTGCTCCTGATCTGGTGGGGGCCGGTGCTGATGGCATTCGGCGGCGTGCTGTCGCTGTCCGACCGGCGGCTGCGGGTCGGCGCGCCGAAGCCGGCGCGGGCCAAGCAGCGCCTCCAGCCGGCGGAGTGATCCGATGCGCCGGATGATGGCCGCGTTCGTCCTGCTGATGCTGCTAGCCTTGCCTGCGGCCCACGCCGTGCAGCCCGACGAGATCATGCCGGATCCCGCCAAGGAAGCCCGCGCGCGGGAGCTGTCGCGCGAGCTGCGCTGCATGGTCTGCCAGAACCAGTCGATCGACGATTCCGATGCGCCGCTGGCGCGCGACCTGCGGCTCCTGGTGCGCGAGCGCATCGGCGCCGGCGACAGCAACTCGCAGGTGCTCGACTTCCTGGTCGCCCGCTACGGCGAGTTCGTGCTGCTGAAGCCACGCTTCGAGCGCCAGACCCTGCTGCTGTGGCTGCTCGGGCCGTTGCTTCTGATCGGCGGTGGCCTGGCGCTGTGGCTGCAAATCCGCCGTCGCTCGCGGAGTGGTGCAGATGTACCTGCTCCGCCGCTCACTGCGGACGAACAGGCGCGGCTCGCCGCGTTGATGTCCGATGATGCGAAGTCGTCCTAGCCTACGTAGTGATACTTAGGCCGGTTGGCGCAGCTTGTTTCATGCTCTGTTGACCTTTGTCTGGAAGCTTGTCGCAAGATTCGATTCCAGCCTTTGAGTCCCCCGATGTTCGCGAACAGCAATCTGACGATCCGCTTCCTGGTCGGCGCCGTCGTCGCTGCATTATTGTTTCTGCTGGGCATCGGCGGCGGCACCGGCTTCATCGCGGTGCTCTATCTCAACAACGAGATCACCAGCCTGTCGGCGGACTTCGCCGCGCTGAGCGGCCCCGCGCGCGACCATGCCATGCAGATCTACCAGCAGGCGCAGACCGCGTTCTCCTATTTCCTGATGGCCTGCGGCGTGATCGCCGTCGTCGCCGTCGCGATCTGCCTCACCACCTGGTTCGCCGTGCGCAACGGCATCCTCAGTCCGCTGGCCGCGATCGTGCATGCCATGCGCGAGGTCGCGGACCAGAAATTCCAGACATCGGTTCCGGGGCTCGGCCGCACCAATGAGATCGGCCTGCTCGCCGGTGCGCTGGAGGTCTTCAAGACCAACGGGCTCGAGCGACGCCACCTCACCGAGCAGCAGCTGCGCGAAGCCCAGCACCAGGCCGAGCGATCGAAATTCCTGGACGACCGGATCAAGCGCTTCAACGACCTCGTCGCCAGCGTCGTCGACAACGTGGCCTCATCGGCGGTGCATCTGAAGAGCAACGCCGAGACGCTGTCGCGGACCGCCAACGACACCAGCACCAAGGCCAATGCGGTTGCGAGCGCGGCGAGCCAGGCCAGCGCCAGCGTGCAGACGGTCGCCGGTTCTGCCGAGGAGATGACGAACTCGATCGGCACGATCAGCCGCCGCGTCACCGACGCGACGCAGCGCGCCGAGGGCGCGGCGTCCCAGGCGGAGAAGAGCCGCGACACCATCCACACGCTGTCTGATGCCGCCGACAAGATCGGCGAGGTCGTGCAACTCGTGCAGGCAATCGCATCGCAGACCAATCTGCTGGCGCTGAACGCCACCATCGAGGCGGCGCGGGCAGGGGAGGCCGGCAAGGGGTTTGCGGTGGTCGCCTCCGAGGTGAAGAATCTGGCGCATCAGACCAGCAAGGCGACGGAGGAGATCACCTCTCATGTCGCCAGCATACAGGGCATCACCGCGGAGACGCGCGGCGCGATCGACGGCATTTCCAAGACGCTGTCGGAGATCTCGTCCATCATGTCCGGCATCGAGGTCGACACTGCCCAGCAGCGCAACGCGACGCAGGAGATCACGCGCAGCGCCCAGAGCGCCGCGCACGGAACCCTCGACGTCTCCAACCATATCGTCCAGATCACCTCGACCTCCGCGCAGACCGGCCGCATGGCCGCCGAGGCGCGGGATTCCGCGGTCGACCTGTCGCAGCAGGCCGCGACCCTGAAGCGCGAAGTCGACGAGTTCATCGTCAGCGTCAGGGCAAGCTGAGCGCGCCAAAACGCGCTTGCGACGCCATCACGGGAACTCGGTTAAGTTCCTGTGAAGCCACAATTTTCGGTGTGCGCTGAACTGCCGCATCGCAGCTAGCCCTTCATTACAAAAGTTTAACCCCGCCGCCAGCGCACGGTAAGGCGGGAGCCCCCATCTTCAGGACCGTAAGGTGCCGCCATCGGGCACCAAATGGATTTCAAGGCCCTGGAGATCTCCGCATGACCGACCGTCCCGACCTCTCGAACCTTCCGTCCTACCGGCAGCCGCGCCGGTCGGTGTTTTCCGCGCGCAAGTTCGCGCTGATGGCCTCGGTCGTCGCCGGTCTCGGCGCGGCCGTCTATGGCTTCAGCCCCTCGACCTCGCCGGCCGACCTGTTCTCGAGCCCGGCGCATGCGCAGGTCAACAACGAGGTCCGCAAGGTCGAACGCCCGGTCGGTTTCGCCGACATCGTCGAGCGTGTGAAGCCGTCGGTGATCTCGGTGAAGGTCAACATCAAGGAGAAGACCGCGAGCAACGACGACGGCGATGATTCCTCCGCGCCGTTCCAGCCGGGCTCGCCGATGGAGCGCTTCTTCCGCCGCTTCGGCGGTCCGGATGGTTTCCCGGGCCTGAAGGGCGGCCGTGGCCGCGTCGTGCAGGGCCAGGGCTCCGGCTTCTTCATTTCGGCCGACGGCTTTGCCGTGACCAACAACCACGTGGTCGACGGCGCCGACAAGGTCGAGGTCACCACCGATGACGGCAAGACCTACACCGCCAAGGTGATCGGCACCGACCAGCGCACCGACCTCGCTTTGATCAAGGTCGAGGGCAGCTCGAACTTCCCGTTCGCCAAGCTCGCCGACGCCAAGCCGCGCATCGGCGACTGGGTGCTCGCGGTCGGCAATCCCTTCGGTCTCGGCGGCACCGTGACCGCCGGCATCGTCTCGGC